>JBKJQD010000021.1:0-4261 GCA_046594125.1 Aestuariivirga sp. | reverse complement strand
GGTGATCCGGGCGGCGGCAACCTGACCCCGCAGGTCATGTCGGCCACCGAGATCAAGTCCATCCTGTCGGGCAAAAGCTGGCGTTTTCAGGGGCCGAACAACACCGGAACAACCCTCTATGCCGCCGACGGCACCTCGCTCGTCGAAGTCGACGGCAAGGGTACCACCAAGGGCAAGTGGCAGGCCAAGGATGGCCAGCTCTGCGAGAGCTTCGATCCGGCCCCCTTCCTGCCGGGCGGTGTGCCGATGAGCTGCTATCCCTTCTCGGGGAGCGGCGGCTCCTATCAGGCGGGCAAGGCGACCTTCACGCTTGCCTCATGAGAGTGTGACCAGCCGCCACATTTCGGCCACAGCCTGTCCCAAGTCCTGCCCCTCGGCAGTCCGATAGCTATAATGCAACGCAGAACGATAATTCCGGGATGGACGGTATGACGATGACCCTGTCGCGCCGCCGTTTGCTATGGAGCGGACTGGCACTGGGAACGATGGGGATTGCACCCGTGGTCCAGGCCAATGCCCTCTATGGCGGCGACGACGAGCAATATTTCAATCCGGAGCTTCTGCCGCCGGCCGAATCCGAAGTCGATTACCCCATCGAGACGGTCAATCCGCGCAAGATCAAGAAGCAATACCGCCGCCAGTCAGTCAGTTACGAGGGCAGCGAAGCGCCGGGAACCGTGGTGATCGACCCGGACAACCGTTTTCTTTATTATGTGCTGGCCTTCGGCGAGGCCATGCGTTACGGCGTCGGCGTCGGCAGGGCGGGCTTTGAATGGTCCGGAGATGCCCATATCCAGTTGAAGCGGCGCTGGCCGCGCTGGGTGCCGCCCAGGGAGATGATTGACCGCGATCCGCACGCCAGGCCGTGGATCAATGGCCAGCCTGGTGGTCCGCGCAATCCGCTCGGCGCCCGCGCCCTCTATCTTTATGCCAATGGCGCCGACACCGGCTACCGCATCCACGGCACCAACGATCCCTCGTCGATCGGCAAGGCGTTGTCGTCGGGCTGCATCCGCATGCTCAACGAGGACGTGGCCGATCTCTACGACAAGGTGGAAAAGGGCACGCCGGTGGTGGTCCGCCCGTCGCACGGCGGATGATGACCGGAGCGTCCGCTCTCACCGCCATCGGCTTCGATGCCGACGATACGCTATGGCAGAACGAGACTTTCTTCCGCATCACCGAGAAGCGCTTCACCGAACTTCTCTCGGATCATGGCGCCCACGACATCATCACCCAGCGCCTGCTCGACGCCGAGCGCCGCAACCTGCAATTCTATGGTTACGGCATCAAGGGTTTCACACTTTCAATGATCGAAACCGCTGTTGAAGTCACCAATGGCCAGGTGCCTGCCTCGGTCATCGGTGAAATTCTGGGCTTTGGCCGCGAGATGCTGCGCCATCCGGTGGAAACCCTGCCGCATGTGCGCGAGACGCTCGCCGCCCTGGCCAGCGATTACCGCATCATCCTCATCACCAAGGGCGATCTCTTCGATCAGGAACGCAAGCTGGCGCAATCGGGCCTCGGCGATTATTTCGATGGCGTCGAGATCGTCAGCGAAAAGACGCCCGAGACCTATGCCCGCGTCTTCACCCGCCACGGTGATGGTGCTTCGCGCGCCATGATGGTGGGCAATTCGCTCAAATCCGACGTGGTGCCGGCCATCGCGGCGGGCGCCTGGGGTGTCCATGTGCCCCACGAGCTGACTTGGGTTCACGAACATGTCGAGGCACCGGAGAGCGATCCGCGCTTTCACAGGATCGAACATCTGGCCCTGCTTCAGTCCTTGATCCGGCAAATTTCTTGATGATGCTGGCAAGCTGTGGCACATGCGCTGCAATCAATTGAGGTGCTGACCTTGCATTCCCCCACAAATTTCGTTCGTACACTGAGTATCGCCATGATCGCCTATCTGGCGGCCGGCTGTTCAAGCGATCCAACGGGGGTTCGCGTGGTGAACGGGCTGAGTACGTCGAAGCCCGCCCCCGAGCCGATCCGCACCTTCAGCGCCGCGGAAATCCAGGCGGCGATCACCGGCAAGACCTTCCAGTATACCCGCGCCGATGGCAACGGCTTCGTCACCTACAAGGCCGACGGCAGCTTCGAATATCAGGACGACGCCAAGGGCACTGGGACCGGCCGCTGGCAGGCTTCCGGCGGGCAATTCTGCGAAGCTTTCGGCGCCGGAGCCGAGATGGTCTGCGGCGAGTTCAAGACGACGGGTGATGCCTATTTCGCCGCCAAGTCGCGGCTGGTGGAGATGAAGGTCTGAGCCTGCTTGTTCTTCTCCACGCTCCGCGCGAAGCGGACGAATGGCGGTCTTCTTTCCTTCTCCCCGTAGCGGGAGAAGGGAAAACTCCCGCCCCTATTCGTTCAGGAACGGATTGCTCCGCCGCTCTTCGCCGATCTGGCCTGGAGAGCCGTGGCCCGGCAGGAACACCACGTCATCGCCCAAGGGTAAGAGCTTGTCGCGGATCGAACGCATCAGTGTCTCGTGGCTGCCGCGCGGCACGTCGGTGCGCCCGACTGAACCCTGGAACAGCACGTCGCCGACCAGTGCAAAACGGTTCTCCGCGTTGAAGAAAACCACCGAGCCCGGTGTATGTCCCGGCGCTTCGTAGATGGCGAAGTTCAAGCCACCCACCGTCACCTGGTCGCCCTCCTTGAGCCAGCGGTCGGGCGTCACCGTGCGGGCCTCGATCATGCCATACTGCGCCCCGCTTTGGGGCAGCGTATCAAGCAGAAACTGATCCTCCGTGTGCGGACCTTCGATCTTGACGCCCAGCGCTTCGCGAAGTTCGGCTGCCCCGCCGGCATGATCGATATGGCCATGGGTGAGCAATATCTTCTCGACGCTGACACCGCTCTGCTTGATGGCATCGCGGATTTTCGCCACGTCGCCGCCCGGATCGACGATGGCGCCCAGCATCGTGTCCTGATCGAAGACCAGCGAACAGTTCTGCTGGAAGGGCGTTACCGGAATGATGATGGCTTGAAGCTTTGTCATGGCGGCGTTGCATAGCTGCGCTGAACTCCAAGCGCAACCCGGCCTTGCCCCATTGATGCGCCCCCGCTACAGGCTGCTGAACGGAAATTCAACTGAACACCGGGGACCATGTCCGCCATCGAAGCCACGCTGCCGCGCTATGGCAACCTTGTTGCTGCCATTGCGACGGTGGCCTGCTGCGATATTGCCATGGGCCTGATGCTGCAATTGCTGCCGCTGCTCATGGATCGCGGCGGCTATCCGGCCTGGGTCATTGGTGCCAACGCCGCCATGGGTCCCATCGGCATCCTCGTGGCTGGCCCCTTTCTGCCGCGCTTCATCGGCAATATCGGCGCCAGGCGCGCTGTCTATGGGGCGATTGCCGGAATGATCGCCCTCCTGCTGGCGATCAAGTTTTCACCCGGCATATGGCTGTGGTTTCCCTTGCGCTTCCTGTTTGGCATTGCGGCCGGGTTGCTGTTCACGGTGAGTGAGGCCTGGGTGCTGACCTTTGCCGGCGATGGCAACCGCGGCCGCGTCATGTCGGTCTATACCAGCGTTCTGGCCATCACCTTTTCCGTTGGGCCGCTGATCCTGCCGTGGACCGGCATCGACGGCTGGTGGCCATGGCTCATCTGCATTTTTTGCATCATGATTGGCGCCTTGCCGCTCTACTTTGTCGAAGTTAGCGACGACGTGTTCCGCCAGACTGAAAAGGGTGGTTTTTTCGGCTTCGTGCGCAAGGCGCCGCTGTTGCTCTTCGCGGTATGCGCCGCCACCCTGTTCGACAATGTCTTCATCGCCTTCTTCACCATCTTCGGCCTGCGCCATGGCCTCGAGCTTGAAGTGGCCAGCCGCATCCTGGGCATCGGCATCATCGGCAATGTGCTGTTGTTCTATCCGATGGGCTGGCTCGCCGATCACTGGTCAAGGCGCGGCGTCATCGTCGTCACCGCCATGCTCACCATAGCCCTCGCCCTCAGCCTGATCGTGCTGATCAACACGGCGGCGATCTGGATCATCGTCGTGCTGCTCTCGGCCTCCGCCTTCGGCGTCTATGTCGTGGCGCTGGCCACCATGGGCGACAGCTTCAAGGGGCCTGACGTCATTGCAGGCGCGGCCGCCTTCGCCGCCATGTGGGGCGTCGGCGGATTGATCGGACCGCCTATGGCGGGCGTGGCCATCGACGCCTTCGGCATCAACGCCATGCCAATGACGCTGGCTTCCTTCTATGTGATCCTGCTGATTGGCCTCGCCCTCAATGGCCGCAAGCTG
>JBKJQD010000412.1:0-4301 GCA_046594125.1 Aestuariivirga sp. | reverse complement strand
TATTTCTGGAAGGCCGATCTCACCGGGCGGCTTTTGTGCTGGGAACTGATCCGGGCGGCGGACCGCGGGGTGCGCGTCAGGCTGCTGATCGACGACATCAATTCGGTGGGCTTTGATTCGACCTATCTGGCGCTCGACAGCCACCGCAACATCGATGTCCGCCTGTTCAACCCCAGCCGCAGCCGCGCCAGCGCGCTCCGCCGCGGCATCGAACTGATGCTGAAATATTTTACCGCGACGCGGCGCATGCACAACAAGTGCTGGATTGCCGATGGCCGCATCGCCATCATCGGCGGCCGCAACATCGGCGACGAATATTTCGATGCCGCGAAGAACTCCAATTTCCGGGATATCGATCTTTTCGCTGTTGGACAGGCGGTGCGCGGGGCCGAGACGGTTTTCGATTCCTACTGGAACAGCGACGCTGCTCTGCCGGTGCGTTCGCTGCACAAGATACGCAAGGCGAATCTTCCCAAGCTCACGGCGCGGCTCCTTGACCACAGCGAAACACAGCTTGTGCGCTCCTTCATCCGGCTTTGCGAAGCACCGCTGCGCAAACTCGATTGCTTCAAGAACCTGTCCGGCCTGCGCTGGATCAGCGGCGTGGAGGTGGCTGCCGATCCACCCGAAAAAGCCAAGTCAAAACGCCGCGAGGAGTGGCTCACCCACCGCATCGACGCCCTGCTGCAATCGGCCAAGTCGGATATCCGCATCGCCTCGCCGTATTTCATTCCAGGCCGTGCGGGTTCTGAAACTTTGGGCCAGCAGGCACGCGACGGACTGCATATCGCCATCCTCACCAATTCACTGGCGGCAACCGATGTCCTTGCGGTGCATGGCGCCTATGCCAGGTACCGGCGCGGGCTGGTCGAGGCGGGAATCAAGCTTTACGAGTTGCAGGCCGAGGACCGCCGCCGCCGGGCGTCGCTGTTCGGCTCGAAAAACGCCAGCCTGCATACCAAGGCGCTGGTCGTCGATGGCCGCTGGGGCTTCGTCGGGTCGTTCAATCTCGACCCGCGCTCGAAGTCGATCAATACGGAAATGGGCATCCTCTTCGACGACAAAACCCTGTCGGCCGAGTTGCGGCGGCTCTTTGACAGGCAGGCCGCACCTGATTTCAGTTTCCGCGTCACGCTCAGCAATGGCCGGCTGGCCTGGGAACATCTCGACAATGGCGTGCCCGCGCTGCAATTCTCGGAACCCAGCACTCTTCTCAGGCGAATCGTGGCGCGATTGATTGCCCTTCTGCCAATTGAATCGCAGCTTTGAGGGGCGGGGCAAGAGCTGGTGCCGGTGATAACTTCAGGCCGCCGCCCAGCTATCTGACAGCGAGGTAAAACGCCCATGACGACCGGATTTGTCCATCACGAACTCTATCTCTGGCACAATACCTGGAACTGGGCCCAGGTCTTTGCACCCAGTCTGACGATCCAGCCGGGCGAACACGCCGAAAATCCCGAGACCAAGCGGCGCATGCGCAATCTTCTCGAAGTCTCGGGGCTTCTTGATCACCTTGTGCCGATCAAGCCGCGCTATGCCAGCGAGGACGAGATTGCCCGCTTCCACACCCGCCCGCACATCGCGCGCATCAAGGCGATGAGCGCCGAGAATGGCGGCGATGCCAGTTCACTCACACCCTTCGGCAAGGGCAGCTTCGAGATCGCGCAATTGTCGGCTGGCGGCACCATGGCCGCCTTTGATGCCGTCATCAGTGCCCAGGTGAAGAACGCCTATGCCCTGGTGCGGCCGCCGGGGCATCACGCCACCGCCGACACCGGCATGGGCTTCTGCCTGTTCGGAAATGTCCCGATCGCCATCATGCATGCGCGCGCCAGCCATAAGCTGGGCCGCATCGCCACCGTCGACTGGGACGTGCATCACGGCAATGGCACACAATCGGCGTTTTATTCCGACCCCACCACGCTCACCATATCGCTGCATCAGGACAATCTTTTTCCGGCGGATTCAGGAGCCCTCGCCGACAATGGCGAAGGTGCGGGCCAAGGCTATAATCTCAATGTGCCGCTGCCGCCGGGCTGTGGCGATGGCGCCTATGTGGCGGCCTTCGAGCGGCTGGTGCTGCCGGCCCTTTACAAGTTCAAGCCGGAACTGATCGTTGTACCCTCGGGTTTCGATGCCTCAGGCGTTGACCCGCTGGGCCGCATGATGGTGAGTGCCGATGGCTACCGGCGCATGACGAAATTGCTGATGCAGACGGCGGACGATCTCTGCGGCGGGCGTCTCGTCATGTCGCATGAAGGCGGCTACTCGGCGATGTATGTGCCCTACTGCGGACTGGCGGTTCTCGAGGAAATGACGGGGATCAGCACCGGCGTCGAAGACCCGTGGGGCCGGCACATGGCCCGCTGGGGCCAACAGGCCCTGCAGCCGCATCAGGACCAGGCCATCGCCGCGGCGGAGAAACTGCTCAGCCGTATCAAGTAACTACAATTACCGACTCTATTTGCACCTCTCCCGGTGGGAGACGGGAACTCACACCGGCCTTGATCTTTGTCCCAGCAGGTTGGCGGGCGCGAAAGCTTCGGCCAGTTGTGCCTCGCTCATCAGGCCTTCCTCGAGAACCACGTCGCGGATGCTGCGCCGTGTTTTCAGCGCCTGCTTGGCAATGCGGGCCGCCTCATCATAGCCGATATAGGGATTGAGTGCCGTCACGGTGACCAGCGATCCCTCCAGCAATTCACGGCAGCGCTCACGGTCGGCCTCGATGCCGGTGATGCATTTCTCGCGCAGCACTTCCATGCCGCGCATCAGCATGCGCATCGACTGCAGGATGTTGAGCACGATCACCGGCTCCATGGCGTTGAGCTGGAGCTGGCCAGCTTCGGCTGCCATGGTGACGGTCAAGTCGTTGCCGATCACCTGATAGGCGATCTGGTTGACGACCTCCGGTATCACCGGGTTGACCTTGCCCGGCATGATCGATGAGCCGGCCTGCACGGCGGGCAGGCGGATTTCGCCAAAGCCGGCGCGCGGACCCGAATTCAGCAGGCGCAAGTCATTGCACATTTTCGACAGCTTGACCGCAATGCGCTTCAGCACGCCGGAGAAGGTGACGAAAGCCCCCATGTCGGAGGTTGCCTCGATGAGATCGCCCGCCGCCACCATCGGCACGCCGGAAATCAGCGCCAGATTCTCGATGACCCGTTTCGAATAGCCATCGGGCGTGTTGATGCCGGTACCAATGGCGGTGCCGCCGAGATTGACCTCGCGCAGCAGATTGGCGAATTCGCGCAGCCGGTCGATGTCCTCGCCGATGGTGACGGCGAAGGCCCGGAACTCGGAACCCAGGCGCATCGGCACGGCGTCCATCAACTGGGTGCGGCCCACTTTGATGACATCGTCGAACTCCAGCGCCTTCACCATGAGCGCGTCCTTCAGCGCCTGCTGGCTGGCGATGAGCGAGGGGCAATTGCGCAGGATGGTGAGGCGCACCGCCGTCGGATAGACATCGTTGGTCGACTGCGACAGGTTCACATGGTCATTGGGATTGATCGTGGCGTAATCGCCGCGCGGGCGGCCCATCAGCTTCAAGGCAATGTTGGCGATCACCTCGTTGGCATTCATGTTGGTCGAGGTTCCAGCGCCACCCTGCAGCATGTCGACGATGAAGTGGTGGAGACCATCGCCCGCCATGATCAGGTCGCAGGCGGAAATGATGGCCGAGGCTGTCTCGGGCTTCAGCACGCCGAACTCGCGGTTGGCCATGGCCGAGGCCTTCTTGACCATGGCCAGCGATTGCACCAGTTCCGGATAGTGCCGCAACAAAATACCGGTGATCGGGAAGTTCTCGGCGGCTCGCGCCGTGTGGATGCCGTAGTCGGCATCGGCGGGAATGGTCATCTCCCCGATCGAGTCGCGTTCGATCCTCGTTGCGGTCATTCCCCGTCCTCCTGCGGCGTTCTTGCGGCCCTCGACAATAGCCCAAATTTCAGGCAGTCGCAGGGATGATTGCGGGGCTCAGGGTTTTGATTGTAGTCTCGGCCCCCGAGGGAGTCGTGGCCACCCGACCGCAGCAACGACAATCAAGGCCCTGAAAAAAGAGGAGACGTAAATGGATCGCCGTAAATTCATCAGCTCTGCTAGTGCAACGGCTGCCGCCACCGTGGCTCTGGCCGCACCCGCCATTGCCCAATCCGCACCCGAACTCAAATGGCGCATGACATCGAGTTTCCCCAAGGCGCTGGATACGATTTACGGCGCGGCGGAAACTTTTTCCCGCTTTGTTGCCGAGGCCACCGACAACAAATTCCAGATCCAGGTCTTCGCGGCGGGCGAGATCG
>JBKJQD010000115.1:0-10847 GCA_046594125.1 Aestuariivirga sp. | reverse complement strand
TTCTCGATGAAAACGAAATCGTCGACGGCATGGATGAGCTGGGTGTCCTGCTCTACGGCCACAAGAAGAACGCCTATTGGTTTGGTTCGCAGCTCAAGATCGAAGATGCCCGAAGGCTGGCGCCCTATCAGAACGCGACGGGCATGCAGGTGACTTCCGCCGTGCTGACCGGCATGATCTGGGCCATCGAGAACCCCGGGGCCGGGATTGTCGAAACCGACGAGATCGACTTCAAGCGTTGTCTTGATATCCAATCGGCCTATCTCGGCAAGCTGACCGGGGTCTATACGGACTGGACACCGCTCGACTCCCATGTGATCCTGTTCGACACCAAGATTGACAAGCGTGACCCATGGCAGTTCTCGAACATCATCGTGCGCTAACGGTCATGGCGCCGGATGATATATTATCGGGTGCCATGAAAACGATTCGCATCCTTGCATATCTCGCCACGGGCCTTGCCCTGATGTTCACCGGGGCCGATGCCCAGCCCAGGCACGGCATCGCCATGCACGGTGAGCCAGCCCTTGCCGCCGATTTCAGGAGCCTGCCCTATGTCAATCCGGACGCGCCACAGGGCGGTCAGTTGCGCCAGGCGATCACCGGCAGTTTCGACAGCGTCAATCCCTTCATCGTCAAGGGAACGGCGGCCAACGGGGTTCGCACCTATGTTTTCGAGAGCCTGCTCGGGCGCAACTGGGCCGAACCCTTTTCGCTCTATGGCCTGCTGGCGCAATCAATCCAGGTGAGCGACGACCGCCAGACCTTCAGCTTCAAGATACGTCCTGAAGCGAAGTTCTCGGATGGCAGCCCGGTGACGGCAACCGACGTGGTGTTCTCGATGGAGACGCTGCGCGACAAGGGGCGGCCCAACTTCAAGAACTCCTATTCCAAGATCAAGTCCTTTGAGACGCCCGACGATCATACGGTGGTCTTCCACCAGGAAGCCGGCGACCGGGAGCTGCCGCTGGTCACCGGGCTGATGCCCATCCTGTCCAAATCCTTCTGGCAGGGGCGTGCCTTCGATGCCACGACCTTCGATCCGGTCATCGGCTCGGGCCCCTATGTGATCGGCGAGGTGAAGCCCGGCGAGTCCATCATCTACAAGCGCAATGCGGACTACTGGGGCAAGGATCTGCCTGTCGCGCGCGGCTTGTGGAATTTCGCCACGGTACGGTTCGACTATTACCGCGATGCCAATGCCGCCTTCGAGGCCTTCAAGACCGGCCAGGCCGATGTGCGCATCGAGACCGACCCGGCACGCTGGGCCACCGGCTATGATTTTCCGGCGGTTAAGGACGGCAAAATTACCATCGAGAAGATCGCGCAGAAATCACCGGCACCGGCCTCGGGCTTTGCTTTCAACACGCGGCGCAAATTGTTCTCCGATGTGCGGGTGCGCGAGGCGCTGGTCATGGCCTTTGATTTCGAGTGGGCCAACGCCAACCTGTTCTCCGGCGCTTACAAACGCACCTATGGTTACTTCTCCGGGTCCGACCTGTCGTCGCAGGGCAAGGCAGCGGATGCGAGCGAACTGGCGGTGTTGGGCGAGGCGGCGGCAACACTTCGTCCCGATATGATGGACGGTAGTTATAGGCTTCCAGTCAGTGACGGCTCGGGCCGGGACCGCAAGATGCTGCGCCAGGCGGTAGCACTTCTCGGCCAGGCGGGCTGGACCGTCAGTGATGCCGGCCTGACCAATGCCCAAGGCGAGGCATTTGCCTTCACCATCTCGGTGCAGTCCAAGGATCAGGAGAAAATCGCGCTTCACTATCAGCGCAGCTTGCAGATCATCGGCATCAAGGCCGATGTGCGGGTGGTGGACTCGGCACAGTTCGCGGCGATCCAGACGTCCTATGACTATGATATGATCCCGGCGACGTGGTTCAATTCGCTATCACCCGGCAACGAACAGAAGTTCTATTTCGGGTCGGACGGGCGTGACAGTACGGGCACCCGCAATTATCCGGGCATTGCCGATCCAGGCGTCGACCGGGCCATCGGCCGGATGCTGGCGGTCACCGCGCCTGAGGATTTCACAGCCGCCGTCCGAGCCGAAGACCGGCTGCTGACGGCTGGTTTCTACATCGTGCCCTTCTATGATGCCGGCGGCCAATGGGTGGCGCGCTGGAACTATATCGGGCAGCCCGAGCAGCAGCCGCTACCCGGCTTCGAGGCAACCACGCTGTGGCGCAATCCTTGATCCCCGGCAGCATTTCCGCAAAGCCCTGGCTTCCTGCCGATAGCGCTACAGCGATTGCCGCTATCGAGAAACGGCTCGCTGGTGCCAATTCGCTCGACGCCATCGAGACGCAGGTGATGGCATCGGTGGATGCCCACGAGCGCCATCTCGATGTCGAAGCGATCGGCCTCAATGCCGGTACCAATGTCATGAACCCGCGCGCCGCGGCCTTGCTGTCACGCTCGCTGGGCAACCGCCCGAGCCTCGGCTATCCTGGCGACAAATATGAAATGGGCATGGAGGATGCGGGCCGCATCGAGGTCATCACCGAGACTCTGGTGAAACGCCTGTTCAATGCTCCGTATGCGGAGATTCGGGTGGGCTCAGGAGCGCTCGCCAATCTCTATGCCTTCATGGCGGTGTGCAAACCCGGCGACCGCATCATGGCCTTCAGCGGCGAGATGGGCGGACATGTGACCCATCATCAGGCCGGTGCGGCGGGCCTCTATGGCCTCGATATTCATCCCGTGCCGTTTGACGGCGCCCGCATGGGAATCGACCTCGACGCACTGCGGCGCGAGGCCAGGCGGTTGCAGCCCAAGCTCATCACGGTGGCGGGATCGCTGTGCCTCTATGCCTATCCGGTGGCTGAAGTGCGGGCCATCGCCGACGAGGTGGGCGCACTGGTACTCTATGACGCCGCACATATGGCGGGCATGATCGCGGGCAAGCGTTTTCAGCAGCCGCTGGCCGAGGGCGCGCAACTCATGACCATGTCAACTTACAAGGCGTTTGGCGGGCCGCCGTCTGGACTGGTGCTGACCACTGAACGCGAACTGGCGGAAAAGCTCGACCGCATCGCCTATCCGGGGATGACGGCCAATTTCGATCTCGGCAAGACGGCGGCATTGGCGATTTCGGTGCTCGATCTTCTCGAACATGGCGAGGCCTATGCCGATTGCTGCATCGGCAACGCCCGGGCCCTTGCCACGGCACTGGAACGCGAAGGCATCGCCGTGCACCGCGCGGCGGGTCGTCCGTATACGGACAGTCATCATCTCGCCCTGCCCTCGGGCCCTCATGGCGGCGGGCAAGCGGCGGCAAAGCATCTGGCGCCAGCCAATCTCCTGCTTTGCGGCATCGGCCTGCCCTTGCCGCCGGTTGCAGGCGATCTCAACGGCATCCGCATCGGCACCCAGGAGGTGACGCGTTTTGGCATGGACGAAGCGGCCATGGGAGAAGTGGCGCGTCTCATGGCGCGGGTAATGATAAGCAAGGAAGACCCGGCCCGGGTCCGTGCGGATGTAATAGCCTTGCGCAAAAACTACCAGCAACTCAGATTTGTGCGATGAGCGATCCCTTCATCATTGACGTCATCTCGGATGTCATCTGCCCGTGGTGCTTTCTCGGCAAGCGCCGCCTCGACAAGGCCCTGACGCTGCTCGACAGCGTCAAGGTCATGGTGCGCTGGCGGCCCTTCGCGCTTGATGCCACTATTCCAGCGGAAGGTATGGACCGCGTCGAACATTTGACCGCCAAGTTCGGGCGCGAGCGCCTCAAGTCGCTGCATGACCCGCTGATAGCGGCGGCCGCCAAGGATGGCGTGCCCTTTCGTTTCGAGGCCATCACCCGCACGCCCAACACGCTCGACGCCCACCGGGTAATGCGCTGGGCCCAAACGGTGGAGCGCCAGCACGATATGGCCGAGCGCCTGTTCATGGCCTATTGGAGCGAGGGCAAGGACGTCGGCAACCGCGCCGTGCTGGCCGCCGAAGCCGGTGCCGTGGGCATCAATGCCGCGCAGATCGCCGAGTTGCTGGCAAGCCAGCAGGACGTAGCCGAAGTCAACGCCGAAATCGCCCATGCCGGCAACATCGGCGTTACCGGTGTTCCGACCTATATCCTCGGCCAGAGCTACGCCTTGGCCGGCGCGCAGTCTCCTGAAATCCTGGCCGACGCCATCAACCGCGTGGCTCGCGAGATGGCGGAGGCTTAAGCGCCTTGCCCTCTGACAACATCCGCGGGGTGCCGCGGAGCCGGCCAATCCCATCCGAGAGCGTGAGACCAGCCACCCCCGTGGCCGAGATTAAGCCGCCGGGCGTTGCACGGCCAAAGGGCGTGGTCGCTGCATCCACATCCGCCCATGTGGCGCCACCTTCCACAAAAGCCTGGTAAGGAAGCGATGGAGGTCGCCAAGGTCTATATGCTTGCAGTGGCATGACCTGGGCCAGCAGCCTTTTGCCGCGCTGATGAGCCTGAGACAAACAGCCGATGCGGAGATCAACCGATGTCAGGAATGGCTGGCGATGAACTACAAAGTTCGCGCCCCGGTGGCCGCCATGATGACCTTTTCCGGCCTGCCGGAGCGTTCCCTCATGCGCCGGTTCACCAAGGCCACCAGCATGTCGCCACTCGATTATGTACACGCACTGCGACTCGAAGAGGCCAAGCAACTGCTGGAGACAGCTGATCTCCCAGTCGAAACCATCGCCAACGCGGGTACCAAGTGCCGGATTTTATCCGCTAGTTGTTCATGCACTTGTTGTAGCGCTTCCAGTAGTATCTGTTCCAGCGGTCGGAACCGCGGGCCACGCCGCCCACCGCGCCGACACCAGCACCAATGGCGGCACCGCGGCCCACCGAATTGTGGCCACCGACGATGGCGCCGATGCCGGCACCGAGCAGTGCGCCACCGATGGCGCCGCCCACGGCGTTGCCCGCCACCTTGTTGTCAGCATGTTGTGCCGCAACTTGCTGGCAGTAGCGGCGGCGGGAGGCAGCGTCAGCGGGTACTGCAATGCTGCCCACCAGCATGAGTGCGGCGGTGGCGGCAATGGTGAGTTTGGCAAGTGGTGTCATGGTAATTCCCTGTCTTTGCGGATTTGTCCCTCGCGCCAATCATGTCTGCAAAACGTGGCGTTTGCAAGGTCGGCACTCAAGTTGGGTTTACGTCGAACCAGCGGCGGTAGGCCCGATAGCGCCTGACCCCGGCGGGACCGGACCATGGCCAGGCAAAACCGCTGCTTTGCCTGAGCCGCACTTGCCATAAGCCGTCACCGAAGAACTGGAAACTCACCAAGTCCTCCCCGGCAATTGCACCCGGCACGAAGGACCCACTGACATAGGACCGCCCAAGGGTGGCGCGGTCGATGACGCCGCCCTGGGGATCGATCAGAAGAATTTCGAGCTGTTCCTCGTAGGGAATGTCGTGCGAGACAAACAACAGTGCCAGCCCGTTTGCGTCGTACTCAGCCTCAAGCACGCGCCCCGGAATGACGAACCCTGTGTCCCTGGTGCCGCGCCACAGGGCGGATGTGGCTTCGCCGTTCGCGTCAGCAGCGGGCTCCAGCCGGTAGAGTGTGGCGGCTTTCATGGCGGGCATCAAAAAAAGAAATCGACGCCAAAGGCCGCTGCAGCACCGCCGACAAAAACGCCGATGGTGACGCAGACCGGAGCGCCAGGTCCGCAAGCAAGGCCGGCAATCGCCCCACCGGCCATTCCGCCGGCGATCCCAGCACCCGTGACAGCCACTTCGTGACCGGCTGCCGCCGCTTTGTCCTCGGCGGTGGCGACGTTGTAGACCGACACGGCCAGCGACAGGAAGATCAGCCCGCGCCCAGCCCTCGACCAGCGCAGCATGCTGGCGTTGACGCGCGGGTTGGAGCGCGACGCGGCAGCGACGATTTCGCCGTAGATTATCTCCTTTTCAGCAGCCGTCAGTTTGTCGAAAAGGGCGTTGGGGCCGAATTTGCTGATGGTATACTTGGCAACCAGTTCATTCAGCGTCTTGCCCTTGGACTTGATCTGCTCGGCCAGCGCCCGGCCCACCGGTGACGAACGCATACGCGCCGTCTCCATGGTGACGTTTCTGATCTCGTTGGCCTGCTCGGCGGCCTGGGTCCAGGTCAGGGTTCCGGTCCGCACCTTGTTCTGGAGATCGGTGATGACGGCCTCGATGGTGCGCTGGTAGGCTTGGCGGACGGCGGAGTCGTTGGTCAGAGTTGCAGCTGCCGCCGCCACGTCGCCGCGCAAGGCCGCCACGGCATTGTCGAATAACGTCTTGTCCTGATTTGCCAAGCTGCCCTCCGGGTCACGGGGTACGGGAGCGGCAGTGTTTCGCAGATTGTTGTCCGTGGCAAGGCCGCTGTCCGGCAAAGCTTGATTTCGGCGCGGCTTGGCCCGTAACGTGGCAAAAGCCAAACCATGGGGGTTGCCATCTACCATTTCATTTCCGGCCTGCCGCGCTCCGGCTCGACCTTGATGGGTGCCATCCTGCGGCAGAATCCGCGCTTTCATGCCGGTATGTCGAGCCCCATTGCCAGCCTGTTCGAGGGCATTATTTCGCAGGTGTCGGCGGGCAGCGAACTCTCGACCATGGTCGATCAGGCCCAGCGCGGCCGCCTGCTGCGCGGGCTGTTCGACAGTTTCTATGCCGAAAACCAGGCCCAAGTGATCTTCGACACCAACCGGGCCTGGACATCGCACCTGCCCGCCCTGATGAAACTGTTCCCCGATGCCAAACTCATCTGCTGCGTGCGCGACGTCGCCTGGGTGATGGATTCGCTGGAGCGGCAATTCCGCGCCAATGCCTTCGAGAACACCCGGCTGTTCAACAATCCCGCCGAGCGCTCCACCGTCTATACGCGAGTCGAGGCGCTGGCCAATGCCAACCGGCTGGTGGGCTTCCCGTGGCACGCGTTACGCGAGGCCTGTTATTCGGAATATGCCGGCCGCATTGTGCTGGTCGAATATGACCTGGTGACCAACAGGCCGCGCGAGGTATTCAGCCTGATCTATTCCTTTCTGGGTGAAGCGCCATTCGAGCATGACTTTGCCAATGTGACGTATGATGCGCCGGACTTCGATGCCCAGCTTGGCCTCGACGGGCTGCACCGGGTTCACCCGAAAGTCGAACCGCGCTCCCGTCAGACCATTCTGCCGCCTGACCTCTTCGAACGCTATTCCAAGCTGGCCTTCTGGCGCGACCTGCAGAAGAGCAAGGCCTATCGCATCGTCGCCCAGGGCGGTGAAGCCCAGTCCACTGCCATGCCGCAGCCAACGCAGAAAATCTGATCAGCGCCCAGCAGGCCCGGTGACGGCGAATTCGCGGGCCTGCCCGGCCCCCACCTCGAATGCATCCCTCGGGCGCAGGCGGCGGGCCTGGGCGGAGGTCAACACGGGCACATGCGGTGAGGTATCGAGTTCCCCGGCGATGGCCCAGCAGTCCTCTTCCGCCGTGATCCAGTCTTCGGGCCGGTAGGCGGTGACAGCGAAGGGCCTCGAGATGCGCCGCAGGGTCTTGCGGTCGTTCTTCACGAATTCATGGAAATAGCTCATGGCCAGTTCGCGCGGGCTGGCATAAACAGGATCGCGCCAGCGCAGCCAGATGGAATTGCTCTTGGAAATGGCGCCCCAGCAGCGGCCACGCCGGAACAGGGTCACGACATGGTCGTCGTCGTCCGCGGCCTGGAAATCGAGGAGGAAGGCCTCAGTGTCATGCAGCATCAGGGCGCAGGCGGCAATGAAGGCGCCCTCGATACAATGGCAGCGGTTGCGCCTGAGCGCCACGCGGACCGAATGGCAGGTATCGCCGCCCGGCTCGAAATTGCATGGCATGGCGGAGATGAAATCCTGAATCCGTTCGGGCGTCGATAGAGCCGCGAAGACCGCCGATTCTCTCTGCGTCAGGCCGATTTCCCGGGCCAGCCGGACCTTGTAGGCCATGCCTCAAAGACCGCCATCGCGGTTGACGGAGTAGTCGCGCCGTGCCGCGAAGATCGAAACGCTGAAGCCCGCCACCACATCGATGAGGGTCATGACGGTGAGCAGGAAGAAGGTCGGAGTACCGCAGTAGTCAACCAGCAAAAATTCGATCAATGCCACGGCGAACACCGCCGTGGACAGCATGTGGTCAATGATCGTGCCGCTGGCCAACCGTGCCGCTTTCAATATCTCGAGGAACAGCGCCGCAAGGCCGGCAATGACAAAAACATCGCCAAGCTTGAAAAACACCTGGGCGCCCGATGGCATCACGACATCGAAAAACTGTGAGTCCGCTTGCATCATGCCGCCGCCCAGCCCCATGACATTATAAGCCGCGATGACCAGGGCAAGCATTGGAAAGGCCGCCAGAATGCGCATTCATGAAACTCCCGATTGTGCTGTTACCATGCCCAAGTTCCGCGATTCCCGCAAAGCCGCATTGCGCGAACGCATTTTGGAGACGTTCATTTCAGGAAAAATTGGTCTATGGTGGTTTTTTACAACCAGGGAGGCTTGAATGACATTGCAGCTCGGCGACATCGCCCCGGATTTCGAAGCGGACACCACCGAAGGCCGCATCAAGTTCCACGACTACATCGAAGGCGCGTGGGTGGTGTTCTTCTCGCACCCCAAGGATTTCACGCCGGTCTGCACCACCGAACTCGGCGCCATGGCCAAGATGAAGCCCGAGTTCGACAAGCGCGGCGTCAAGCTCATCGGCATCTCGATCGACACCGTGGCCGATCACCAGCGCTGGAAACAGGACATCAAGGATGTCACCGGCGCCTCGGTCAGCTATCCGATGATCGGCGACCAGGACCTGCATGTGGCCAAGCTCTACGGCATGATCCATCCCAATGCCTCGGGCTCGGCCGCCAATCGCACCGCCGCCGACAACGGCACGGTGCGTAACGTGCTGATCATCGGTCCGGACAAGAAGGTCAAGCTCATCGTCTCTTACCCGATGACCACCGGACGCAATTTCGATGAAATCCTGCGGGTCATCGATTCGCTGAAACTGACGGCCACCAAATCGGTTGCAACGCCGGCCAACTGGAAACAGGGCGACGACGTAATCATCCTCGCCTCGGTATCAGACGAAGCCGCCAAGGAGAAATTCCCGGCGGGGTGGAAAACCCTGAAACCCTATCTCCGCCTGGTAGCGCAGCCGAAATAGGAGCCTACTCCGGCACTTCCGCGTCCTTGTAGCCGCCATAACCGGATTTGATGACGCGGGCCGGGATTTCCCGCAATCATGACGTTGTCCGGCGCGGATTTGGTGACAACCGCGCCGGCGGCGACCAGGCAATTGGCGCCAACGGTGACTCCTGGGGCGATCACAGCACCACTGCCAATCATGGTGCCGCAGCCAATCGTGCAGCGGGCGGCGACGGTTGGCATGTCTCATCGCATTATTTCGCGGCGTATCGCAAAGGCGCAGTGACCCGCAAAAAGATCGCCGCCCGGTTCGGTTTGTGGGATGTGGCGGCGAAGGTACTGGCCGGGAAGTCCCGCCTCTTCGCCGCCTGACTCAGTACCGGCTTGTGGTTATTCCAACTGACCGCGTGCCGCCCCGCCCGGGAAAGCCGCGTTGTGGACGTTCACATAGAAGTTCTGGGAGCCGGCGCGCAGGCTGCCAATCAGCGCCGCCGGAGCCCCCACGCAATTCGCAACCCGCAGCGGAATACTCGCGTTGACCGGCAAAGCGAGAGCAACTACCCCCGCAACTTGCGGCGGCCCGGAATGAATGTGGGCAGCTGTCGAAGCGACGGTGTTATGGAGGATGATCGAATAGCAGATGCCGGTGTTGGCGGCGTTGATCGTCACGGTGGCGGTGCCATAGGCATCGAGATCGCCCAAGACGGGCCGCTCTTGGCCGCCGTAAAGATAGGCAACATAAATGCGATCATCGGCGTGAGCCAACGCGGCAGTCGCGGCAAGTGCAGTTGCCGCGAAGAGGAGGCGAATAGCTTTCATGGCTTTCTCCATTAGGATGATGGCCCCCGGTGATGAAGATAACCCCGTGTCATCCTAATGTAAAGACTGTCGCGATTACCCCATCGCCCCTGAGCGATGGCACGTCTGTCACCACCATTGCGGTGCCACGTAATCGCCCGCCGCCTGCTCGATGGCCGCCGCCGTCTGGAACAGGGTTTCCTCATCGAAGGGCTTGCCGATCAGTTGCAGACCGAGCGGCAGGCCATCGGACGACAGGCCGGCGGGCACCGCGATGCCGGGAAGGCCCGCCATGTTGACCGTCACCGTGAAAATGTCGTTCAGATACATCTGCACCGGATCGGTTATCTCGCCGGGTGCGAAAGCGGGGCTGGGTGTCGCTGGTGTCAGTACCACGTCAACCTTGTTCCAGGCGTCGTCGAAGTCGCGCTTGATCAGTGTACGGACCTTCTGGGCGCGCACATAGTAAGCATCATAGTAACCAGCCGACAGCACATAGGTGCCGATGAGGATGCGGCGCTGCACCTCGCGGCCAAACCCGGCGGCGCGGCTGTTCTCGTACATGGCGGTAATGTCATCGCCGGGAACCCGCAGGCCATAGCGCACGCCATCGTAACGCGCCAGGTTGGACGAGGCCTCGGCGGGCGCGACGATATAATAGGCAGGCAGCGCATATTTGGTGTGCGGCAGGGAAATCTCGACGATCTCGGCGCCCTGCTCTTTCAGCCACCGCGCCCCCTTGTCCCACAGCGCATCGATTTCGGCTGGCATTCCGTCCATCCGGTATTCCTTTGGGATACCGTCGCGCAGGCCGTAGCGGACGCCGTCATAGCGGGCAAGGTTGGACGAGGCTTCGGCGGGGGCGACGATATAATAGGCCGGCAGCGCATATTTCGTGTGCGGCAGGCTGATATCGACGATTTCGGCGCCGGCGTCCTTCAGCCAG
>JBKJQD010000220.1:0-3618 GCA_046594125.1 Aestuariivirga sp. | reverse complement strand
GCGGATTACGCCCAGGGCTTCGCGCTGATGAAACAGGGAAGCTGCGGCAAGGTGGTGCTGGACTGGGGTTAATTGGGATGTCGCCGTCAATATGGCGTGACGGTTCATCGCCGGTTCATCGTCAAAGTCACATATTCGGCCCATTGTTGATTGAGGGTTGGCCCATGCGGAATATTCTCAGACGTGAATCCTTGGCAGCCGTGTTGGCCGTGCTGGTGGCCATGCTGCTACTGGCGCCATCCGCCATGGCGGGAAGCGGCAAGCGTTATGCCCTGGTGATCGGCAACGGTAACTATGCGATGGTCCCTGCTCTGACCAACCCGGTGAATGATGCCTCCGATGTCGGCGGCGCGCTGACCAAGGCGGGGTTTGAAGTCACCTATGGACTTGATGTCGGCTACAAGGAATTCCGGTCGCTGCTCGACCAATTCGCCGCCAAGAGCAAGGAAGGCGCCGCCGTCGTGTTCTTCTATGCGGGCCACGGCTTCGAATTCGACAAGACCAATCATCTGGTGCCCATCGATGCGAGGCTCAATGACCGCGCCGCCATCGCCAGCGAGACCTTTTCGTTGAACGACATCATCAACGCCATCGAGAAACCGGGCCGGCCCGCTGTAATGTTCATAGATGCCTGCCGCAACAATCCCCTGCCGCCGGGAGTGCGTGACACGCCCGGCAATGAAGGTCTGGCCGAGGTCGACACCGGTCGCGACCTCTTCGTCGCCTTCGCCGCCGAACCGCACAAGACGGCGCGCAGCGGCCTTGGCCGCAACAGCCCCTTCACCCAGGCCCTTATCACTCACCTCCGCCGTCCGGGCCTCAGCATCTCCGACCTGATGGTCGATGTCCGCAAGGATGTTTATCTGACGACCGAAGGGGCGCAATTGCCTTGGGACCAGTCGTCCCTGCGCAGCCAGTTCTATTTCATCCCCACCCTGTCGATCACCGAAAGCCGGTCCGGAACAGCGGCCACGGCCGATACCACGGAGCGTTCGACGACGGTAACGGACAAACAGGCAAGTGATAATGCCGCTGCCGATGCGGCCAGTACCGCCGGCCCCGATCATTCGGCCGATGACGCCGCCACCACGGCTGAAGCCAATGACACCGCAACCCCGGACACGTCCACTGCGTCATCTGACAATGCCGCCAAGCCGGACCGGAAGAAGCCACAATCGAAGCGCCGGACCAACAACAAGACCGAGAAAGATCACGTCTTCAAGAAACCAGCGGTGCCCAAGACCCGCAAAGCCGCCGTGAAGGCCGCCCGCCGTCAGCCAGTCCAGCAACCGTCACACGGAAAGCGCCCAGCCGCCACCCAGTATTCGGTTGGGGTGTGGCCCGTCGATAGTATCTCCAAGGGCCGCCGTGTCCGCCAGCAGACACAGTTTGGCGAACTGGTCTGCATTTTCCTCGACGAGCGCAACAAGATCAGCCCCTACCGGTTGTGCAACTGGCGTTAGGGGGCGACAATGCACAGGCCGCCTGGATAACACCTCTCCCTTGGGAGAGGGAGGGGCCCATGCGAAGCATGGGAGGTTGAGGGGACAGGACGCCAAATCGTGAGCGCCGCTCCATCCGGCGCTTCGCGCCACCTTCTCCCACTACGGGGAGAAGGGGAAGAAGTGTCTATATGCCATTCCCTGGCTATTTCCCCGACCCTCCTGTGTGTTCGCCCTCGCGGGTGAAATAATACGCCGCGAGGATCGGCAGAAACGTCACGGCGATGACGAAGATCGCCACCACATTGGTTACCGGGCGTTGGCGCGGGCGGATCAGTTCGCCGAGCATCCAGATGGGCAGGGTCGATTGCTGGCCCGCCGTGAAGGTGGTGACGATCACCTCGTCAAAGGACAGCGCGAAGGACAGCATGCCGCCCGCCAGCAGGGCCGTGGCTATCTGCGGCAGCACCACATGGCGGAAGGTCTGGAAGCCGTTGGCGCCCAAGTCCATCGAGGCTTCCACCATGCTGGCCGAGGTGCGGCGGAAGCGCGCCAGCGCGTTGTTGTAGACCACCACGATGCAAAAGGTGGCGTGGCCCAGCACGATGGTCCAGGTCGAAAACGGAATATTCATGATGTCGAAAGCCGAGCGCAGGGCGATGCCGGTGATGATGCCGGGAAGGGCGATCGGCAGGATGAACAGCAGCGACATCGAATCGCGTCCGAAGAACCGCGACCGCGACAGGGCGGCGGCGGCGAGCGTTCCGAAAATCAGCGCCAGCATGGTGGCGAGGAGGGCGACCTTCACCGACAGGAACAGCGGTGGCCAGATGTCGGGCCGGTCGAACCAGGCGGTGAAAAACCATCTGGTGGTGAAACCCGGCGGCGGGAACTGGAAGCTTTTTTCCTCGGTGGTGAAGGCATAGAGAATGATCAGCGCCAGCGGAATGTGCAGGAACAGCAGGCCGCTGACGGCGCCGAGGCGCAGCCATGGCGACGCGCTGGGGTTGCCATCAGAGCGCATTGAAGGCTCCCAGCCGTTTGGCCAGCGCCAGATAGAGACCCATGATCACCATGGGCACGACAGTGAAGGCGGCGGCCAGCGGAACATCGCCCGCCGTGCCTTGCAGGCTGTAGACTACCATGCCGATGAAAGGCCTGGAATTGCCGATGATCTGCGGGATGATGTAATCGCCCAGCGTCAGCGAAAAGGTGAAGATCGATCCGGCGATGATGCCGGGCAGCGCCAAGGGCAGGATCACCGTCCAGAAGGTCTGGCGCGGATTGGCGCCGAGATCCGCCGCTGCCTCGATGTAGGTTCTCGACACCCGTTCCAGTGCTGCCTGGGTGGGCAGGATCATGTAGGGCAGCCAGATATAAACGAAGACCAGGAACATTCCGATATAACTAAGCGACAGGGAATTGCCGCCGATCACCGGAATGGCCAGCACGGCATCGAGCAGCCAGCCGAGATGCAGTTGATTGGCCACCCAGGTGACGATACCCTCCTTGGCGAGGATCAGTTTCCAGGCATAGACCTTGACCAGATAGCTCGACCAGAGCGGCATCATCACGGCGAGATAGAACAGCGCCTTTGCTTTGCCGGTGGCATAGCGTGCCGCGTAGTAAGCAATCGGAAAGGCGATTGCCGCACTGGCCAATGTCACCATGGCGGCCATGGTGACAGTGCGGGCGATGACCAGCATGTTGGCCGCATCGAACAGCTTGCCATAGGTTGAGAGCGTGAACTCGTGGATGACGAGGCCGGAATAATCGTCAAGCGAATAGAAACTTTGCAGCAGCAACGCCATAAGAGCGCCGATATAGACGATGCCGATCCACAGCAGCGGTGGCAGCAGCAACAGCAGGGTGAGCAGGGCAGGGCGCCGGAAGAAGACGTCGGAAAGCCTGGTCAGGGCCGCCATCATTCGCCGTCCATGGTCACAAGGCTGTCCTTCGACCAGACGAAACGCACCGGCTCACCCTCGGCGAAGGCGTTGTCCCGGGCCGCGATCACGGCAGTCAGGCGCGTGCCATCGGCGTCAATCACGATGCGGGTTACCGAGCCCTGATAATTGACGGCGGTGATGGTGCCTTCGGCAACGCCCAAGCCGGTGGGCGGCGCCACGCTGGCCTTCAGTATACTGATCTTTTCCGGCCGCAGGCTGGTCCAGGC
>JBKJQD010000130.1:0-7168 GCA_046594125.1 Aestuariivirga sp. | reverse complement strand
GGAACGGCATCTCATGACAACCAGCACTCTAGAAGTCGGCGGCCTGCTCTCGATCCTCGGCGCCCGTGGCATTGAAAAGCAGCTCGAACGTATCTCCGGTGTTGACCGGGTGTCGGTCAACCCGGTGTCGGGAGCAACGACCGTCGCCTATGATCCAGCGAAAACAGGCTTGCCAGCCATCGAGGCGGCGATCAAGGCATGCGGTTATCATTGTGCTGGCGAAGCTTTGCCCAAACACATCTGTAAAGACCATGCGGGGCACGCCAAAACAGTCGCGCCCGGAACGAATACCGAGGGGAAAGTCGAGCATAAAACCCATGGTGGCGGGCAAACCGATGCGATGGCGCAGGAGATGGGCCATGGCGCGGGGCATGACATGGATGCCATGGTCCGTGACATGCGCAACCGTTTCTGGATCGCGCTGGTTTTCAGCCTGCCGATCTTTGCATTCTCCCCGATGGGCATGGATTTCATCAAGCTGACACCGCCCTTCGGCTTGCGCCTTGATCTTGTGCTGTTCGTTTTCGCCAGCCTGGCCATTCTCTATCCGGTCTGGCCGTTCGTGGTCGCTGCGTACCGGGCGATCAGAAGCGGCGTCGCCAATATGGCTGTGCTGGTTGTCCTCAGTGTCGGCACGGGATATTTTTTCAGCGCCGGATCGACGTTCTTTTACGGCGGAGAGCAGTTCTACGAGGCTTCAGCCATCCTTCTGGTTTTCATCCTGCTTGGGCATTGGCTCGAAATGCGCGCGAGGGCAGGTGCCTCCGAAGCCATCCGCGCGCTGATGGATTTGGCGCCGCCCAAGGCAACTGTACTGCGTGATGGCAAGGAAATCGAGGTGCCGACGGCCGAGATCAAATCCGGCGACACCGTGGTGATCAGGCCGGGCAACAAGATCCCGGTTGATGGAAAAATTCTGGAAGGCGAGTCCCTGGTCGATGAATCGATGCTCACAGGCGAATCCATGCCAGTGGCCAAAAGAGCCGGTGACGCTGTCATCGGCGCGACCATCAACAAGAGCGGGACATTCCAATACACAGCGACCAAGGTCGGGGCCGATACGGCGTTGGCGCAGATCGTCAAACTCGTGCAGGAAGCCCAGAACTCCAAGGCGCCCGCACAACTTCTGGCCGACCGCGCGGCGCAATGGCTGGTCCTGGCCGCCGTTGTCGTGGGGCTGCTGACTTTCGCTATTTGGTATTGGTGGATCGGCGAGACGCTGCTGTTCGCACTCAGCTTGACGATTACCGTGTTTGTGATCGCCTGCCCTGACGCGCTTGGATTGGCAACGCCGATGGCGATCATGGTCGGCACCGGTCTTGGCGCCAAGAATGGCATCCTGTTCAAGAACGCGTCGGCGCTGGAGGACGCGACCAAGCTTGATATCGTCATCTTCGACAAGACCGGCACACTGACGATGGGCCAGCCGGAAGTCGTCGATCTGGTGACCGCCGCCGGCACCACCGAGGAGCAATTGCTTTCTATCGCCGCCGCCGTGGAGGCGGGGTCGGATCATCCCTTGGCGCAAGCTATTGTCCGGCGCGCCCAAACGGTCAAGGTGCCGAAGGCCACCGGGTTCAAAAACCTCGAAGGCAAGGGCGCTGAAGCCAAGATCAACGGCAAGACGACAGTGCTCGGCAACAAGCTGCTCATGTCGGAAAACAAGATCGACCTCGGCAAGCTTGGTGCGAGATCAGAAGAATTGCAGGGTGCCGGGCGGACGGTGGTTCACCTCGCCGTGGGCGGCAAGCTCATCGGCCTGATCGCCATCGCTGATGCGGTGAGGCCGACATCGGTGGACGCAATCAAGGCGCTGCGCGCGCGCGGCGTCGAAGTCGCCATGCTCACCGGCGACAACCGGGGAACCGCCGAGCGCATCGCCAAGGGGCTCGGCATCGACGTCGTTCTCGCGGACGTTTTGCCGGGAGACAAGGCAAACAAGGTCAAGGAGCTTCAGGCGCAAGGCAAGAAGGTTGGCATGGTCGGCGATGGTGTGAACGACGCCCCGGCTTTGACCCAGGCCGATGTCGGCTTCGCCATAGGTGCCGGCACCGATGTCGCCATGGAAAGCGCCGATATCGTGTTGATGAAGAGCGATCCGTTCGACGTCGTCGGCGCCATAGAGCTCTCCCGCGCGACCTTGCGGAAAATGCACCAGAACCTCTGGTGGGCGATAGGATACAACGTCATTGCCTTCCCGCTGGCTGCCGGTGTGCTGTACCCTTTCCTGTTGGGGCCAAGCATCGCAGCCGTGGCCATGTCCGGAAGTTCGGCGCTCGTCGCCATCAACGCGCTGATGTTGAAGCGAACCAAACTGACCGGCATTCGCCGTCAGAGTGCAACCACTGCATCATGATTGACCACACATTGTCAGCCGAGCCACCTCCATCGGTGAAATGGCGCTGTTGTGGGCGTGCAGTCTGGGCCTGTTCTGGTTCGAAACAAAACTCTGGAGGACGACTGATTGTCACAGAGACACAATTACATTCCAATACTCGTGACGCTGATGACACACCAATTGCAAGGAACAGGCCCATGACCAAACCACTCTCACCGGAACTCCTGCAAAAGATGAACGCCTATTGGCGGGCCGCCAACTACCTTTCGGCCGGACAGATTTACCTGTTCGACAATCCGCTTCTGAAAGAGCCTTTGAAACTTGCGCATGTGAAGCCGCGCCTGCTGGGCCATTGGGGCACCACGCCGGGATTGAATTTCATCTATGTCCATTTGAACCGCATCATCAAGGCGCATGACCTGAACATGTTGTATGTCACCGGCCCCGGCCATGGCGGCCCCGGCATCGTGGCAAACACCTGGCTTGAGGGCACCTACAGCGAGCTTTATCCAGAGGTTTCGCAAGACGAAGCGGGTCTGAAGCGGTTGTTCACCCAGTTCTCGTTCCCCGGCGGCATTCCCAGCCACACCGCTGCGGAAACGCCGGGTTCAATCAATGAAGGCGGCGAACTCGGCTATTCCCTGATGCATGCCTATGGCGCTGCGTTCGACAATCCCGACCTGATTGTCGCCTGCGTGGTGGGCGATGGCGAAGCAGAGACCGGAGCACTTGCCACCAGCTGGCACTCGAACAAGTTCTTGAATCCTGTTCATGACGGCGCGGTTCTGCCTATCCTGCACCTCAACGGTTACAAGATCGCCAGTCCCACCGTGCTGGCGCGCATCAGCCACGAGGAACTGGAACAGCTTTTTCGGGGTTATGGCTACAACCCTTATTTCGTCGAGGGTGACGATCCGGAAACAGTTCATCAGCTCATGGCCGCGGCGCTCGACAAGATTGTCGCGGAGATCCGGCAGATCCAATCGCAGGCGCGCAGCGATGGATTCAAGACGCGCCCCGCCTGGCCGATGATCATTCTTCGCACGCCCAAAGGCTGGACCGGACCCAAAGAAGTGGACGGTCTGAAGACCGAAGGTTCGTGGCGCTCGCATCAGGTACCTTTGGCCAATCTGGCTGAGAAACCCAAGCACCTGGAGATTCTGGAACAATGGCTGAAAAGCTACCGGCCCGAGGAACTGTTCGATATGGCAGGCAAACTCGTCCCGGAACTCGCGGACCTGGCACCCAAGGGCGATCGCCGCATGGGGGCGAACCCGCATGCCAACGGCGGCTTGCTGCTGCGCGATCTGAAGCTTCCTGATTTCCGGGACTACGCGGTCGATGTCCCCAGCCCCGGAACGGTGACGGCGGAATCAACCCGGGTGACCGGCAGCTTCCTGCGTGACGTGTTGAAACTCAATGCCGAGACGCGCAACTTCCGCGTCTTCGGCCCCGACGAGACGGCATCGAACCGCTTGGGCGCGGTGTTTGAAGTGACCGACCGTGTCTTCACCGGTGATATTATAGATAGCGACACCGAACTTTCGCCCGACGGCCGCGTGATGGAGGTTTTGAGCGAGCAAATGTGCCAGGGCTGGCTGGAAGGCTATCTGCTGACCGGTCGCCACGGGTTTTTCTCGTGCTATGAGGCCTTTATCCACATCGTCGATTCCATGTTCAATCAGCACGCCAAATGGTTGAAAGTGTCGAACGGGATTGCCTGGCGGCGGCCCATCGCCTCGCTGACCTATCTGCTGACCTCCCATGTCTGGCGGCAGGATAACAACGGCTTCAGCCATCAAGACCCCGGCTTTATCGATCATGTGGCCAACAAAAAGGCCGGCATCATCCGGGTTTATCTGCCACCGGATGCCAACACTTTGTTGACGGTGACCGATCATTGTTTGCGCAGCCGCCAATACGTCAATGTCATTGTGGCAGGCAAGCAGCCGCAACTGCAATGGCTTGATATGGCTGCCGCAATCCAACATTGCACCACCGGACTGGGCATCTGGGAATGGGCCGGCACCGGCGCGGGCGCCGAGCCCGATGTCGTGATGGCCTGCGCCGGCGATGTGCCCACAATGGAGACGCTGGCCGCGGTGGAGATGTTGCGGGAGCATTTCCCGGACCTCAAGATTCGCGTCATCAACGTGGTGGATCTGATGGCATTGCAGCCGCCAAGTGAACATCCGCATGGACTAAGCGACAAGGATTTCGATGCTTTGTTCACCCGGGACAAGCCCATTATCTTTGCTTACCATGGCTATCCCTCGTTGATTCATCAATTGACCTATCGCCGCACCAACCATCACAACATGCATGTTCGCGGATACAAGGAGGAAGGTACGACCACCACACCCTTCGACATGGTGGTGCTCAACGACATCGACCGCTTCCATCTGGCCAAAGACGTGGTCGACCGGGTGCCGGGTTTGGGCAAACGTGGCGCGCACCTCACCCAAATCATTCGCGGCAAACTCATCGATCACAAGCGCTACATTTGTCAATACGGTGAAGACATGCCGGAGATCCGCGATTGGAAATGGGGAGCGGCGGCGGGGAAGCTGAAATCACAATGAACGACCCTCTTCCGCAGATCTACCTGGTCCGGCACGGCGAAACCGCCTGGACGCTTGGCGGACAGGCGACCGGCCGCACCGGCATTGCACTCACCGATGAGGGTGAGCGGAACGCGCGAGAATTGGGATCCAGGTTGAAGGGCGTCAACTTCGCCCAGGTGCTCACCAGTCCGCTACAGAGAGCCCGGCGAACCGCGGAGCTGGCGGGCTTCGGCAAAGACACCGACATCGATGCCGATCTGACCGAATGGGACTACGGCGTGTATGAAGGACGGCGCACGGCGGACATTCGCGCCGGGCGCCCTGGCTGGCGTTTGCTCGAGAACGGTTGTCCGGGCGGGGAAACGCTGGAAGCGGTGAGTGCGCGCGCAGAGAACGTCATTGAACGCCGTGGAAGCCCGCGATTTCAATCTCACGACGGCTTCAGTCAGTATTCTCGGTTATCACCACGATCTCGGCGAGCCGGTCATCCGCCTGTGGAACGATGCGGGACATTGATGATACAACGACGCTACGCATTCGCAATGACCCCGTTAACATCATGCCGGACAAGACCATGATCGAACCCAGGAACCCAAGCCCCACGCAAACATCGCAAGGCGCATCTGGTTTGCAGCTTGGGGGGAGCCGGGTCGAGTCGCTCAATAGCAAGTGCTTCTGCATTAGTCTTGATGCCGATACGCTGATGCGCGAATTCGATACGGACCCCGAGACGCACGGCCTGTATCAGCTGATGCGCGAAAGATCCCCATTCATGTTTGCGGCAATGCCTGTGTTTGTGTCGCGAACCCATCTGGAGAGCATGGCTGCGATCATCGCGGCGGTGGAACAGGTCATTGCACTGCCTGCATACCGCGAAATTGTCCTGGGCTGGGCGCCGGAAATTGTTCATGTCGATGCCAGCGGGGCGCGAGGTGTTTTTCTGAGCTACGATTTCCATATATCCGATGCCGAACCGAAATTGATCGAGATCAACACCAACGCCGGCGGTGCGCTTCTCAATGCCGCGCTGGCGCGCGCGCAACGGGCTTGTTGCCCGCAGATCGCCGGCATGACGACCGGCCCGGTTGCGGTCGAAGCGCTCGGCGAAACCTTCGTCACCATGTTTTTTGATGAATGGCGGCTGGCGCGTGGCGACCGGCAGTTGCGGCGCATCGCGATCGTCGACGAAAACCCGAAAGACCAGTATCTCTACCCCGAGTTTATCCTGTTCCAGCAGCTCTTTCACCGGCATGGCGTGGAAGCCGTCATCGCAGATCCGGCAGCGTTACGGTTGCATGATGGTGTCCTGTCGCATGGCGGCGAACCGGTCGATTTCGTCTACAATCGGCTTACCGACTTCATGCTTGACAAGCCTGCGAACGCCGTACTGCGCGAAGCATATCTGCAAGACTCCGTTGTACTGTCGCCTCATCCACGCGCTCACGCGCTGTACGCCAACAAACGCAACCTCTCTGTGCTGAGTGACCCTGAGCGCTTGCGGGTGTTCGGCGTTTCTGAGGACATTGCGCGCACCCTTCTGAACGGCATTCCAAAAACCGAGATTGTGGAAACCACTAACGCGGAGCGGCTGTGGTCCGGACGGCGCAAGTTGTTTTTCAAACCAGCCGCCGGCTTCGGCAGCAGGGCTTCGTATCGGGGCGATAAACTGACCAAACGCGTGTGGGAGCAGATTCTCGCCGGCGACTATGTGGCGCAGTCACTGGTGCTTCCAGGAGAGCGTTTGATCGGGGATCGCCAGGCACCGCAGGCGCTCAAGTTCGACCTGCGCAACTACGTGTATAACGGCGCGGTGCAATTCGTCACGGCGCGGCTCTATCAGGGCCAGACGACAAACTTCCGCACCCCAGGCGGCGGCTTCGCCCCGGTTTTCACCGATGTTGCGGACGACTTGAAGCGGGGTCACGCCTGTTGCGACGCCGGGCCATGAACGCCGTGAGACTATTTGCGGACGCCGAACTGGAAAAGTTGCAACGCGAATCATTCGGCTACTTTCTGCATGAGACCAATCCCGCCAACGGGCTGGTGATCGACAAGACGGCTCCGGATTGGCCAGCCAGTATCGCCGCAACCGGCCTCGCTTTGGCCTGCTATCCCGTCGGTGTTGAGCGCGGATTCATGGCGCGCGCCGCAGCGGCCGAACGAACGCTGACCACTCTGCGGTTTTTCTGGAACAGCCGCCAAGGCCCTGAACCCGATTGTACGGGCTACAAAGGATTCTATTATCATTTTCTGGATATGCAGACCG
>JBKJQD010000084.1:0-11589 GCA_046594125.1 Aestuariivirga sp. | reverse complement strand
GGACGAGTGGGCCGACCCACAAGGCGATCTCGGCCCCGTCTACGGCGCCCAGTGGCGCTCGTGGCCAGCCCGCGACGGCTCGACCATCGACCAGCTTGGTGACGTCATCGCCCGTATCCGCAAGAGCCCCGACTCGCGCCGTTTGATTGTCACCGCCTGGAACCCGGCGGATGTCGATCTGCAGGCCTTGCCGCCGTGCCATTGCCTGTTCCAGTTCTATGTGGCGGATGGAAAACTCTCCTGCCAGCTCTACCAGCGTTCCGCCGACATTTTCCTTGGCGTGCCCTTCAACATCGCCTCCTATGCGCTGCTCACCCATATGGTGGCACATGTTACGGGGCTGAAGCCCGGCGAGTTCATTCACACGCTGGGCGATGCCCATCTTTACCTCAACCACCTCGATCAGGCCGATGCACAATTGCAGCGCGCCCCCCTGAGCCTGCCGCGTCTGGCCATCAGGCGCGATGTCAAGACAATCGACGATTTCCGTTTTGAGGATTTCGAGTTTGAGGGCTATGCCCCCATGCCGCACATTGCAGCGCCGGTAGCGCGCTGATGGGTGACGATTTTCGCGGCGGCTGGTTTCGCAGGCTTTACGCGCCGTCCAATCCGGCGGGGCTGTGGCTGGCGCTTGGCATCGCTGTTTTGCTGCTGGTCATCAACCAGGGGCTTCAGGCGGTTCTTGCGTTGGTTGCGGTCAAGGTCATGTACGGCGGCGACACGATGAACATGCGCGACTTCATCAAGGCCAGCCTCGTCGTCATTTTCCCGGTGTCGCTGCTCACCGCAGCGGCGGCCTATGGCCTGGCTTGCTTGCGTGGCGGCGAACCGCGCGCCGTGCTGGCGCTGCGCTGGCCGCGCCTGGGCTGGCTCGGATGGCTTCTCCTGCTCGCCGGTTTCATGCTGATCATGTACGCCGCCATCTTCGTTATTGTGCTGGTACTCGGTATCGACCTTGCGCAATACACGCCCGGACCGCACGGCGAATCGCCCGAGACCGGTTCGGCTGGGCTGGTGAAGGAGGCGATGTTCGACATCGCCAACGACCCGCGGCTGTTCCTGCTGGTGCTGCCGTCGGTGGCGCTGGGCGCCCCCATTGCCGAGGAACTGATCTTTCGCGGGCAGCTGTTTTCGGCCCTGTCGCAGACCAGGCTGGGCGTTCCCGGCACCAGCGTGGTGACCGCCGCCCTGTGGGCCACCATGCATGTCTCCGAGCCGTGGCTGTCCATCGGCCTGATCTTCATCATGGGGCTGGTCTTCGGCTGGATGATGTACCGTTTCGGCAGCCTGTGGGTGACCATGGCCTGCCACGCGGTCTGGAACACGGTCTACGCGCTGGCAATTTTTGGTACGATCGCCTCATGATCCTGGAAATCTGGACCACAGGGCTTGCCCGATGACCCTGGTCAGCATGGTGGTGGCGGTGTCGCGCAATGGCGTCATTGGCCGCGATGGCGGCTTGCCGTGGCATATCTCCTCCGACCTGAAGCGCTTCAAGGAAATCACCATGGGCAAGCCCGTGGTCATGGGCCGCAAGACCTGGGAGAGCCTGCCGAAAAAGCCGCTGCCCGGCCGCCGCAATATCGTGCTGACCCGGACGCCGGGCTATGTGGCGGAAGGTGCCAAAGTCGTCGCCACCACTGCAGAGGCGCTGGCGCTTTGCGCAGGTGCGGAGGAGGTGGCGATCATCGGCGGCGGTGAAATCTACCGCTTGTTCTGGCCTGAGGCTGGGAGGCTCTATCTTACCGAGGTCGATGCCGAGGTCCAAGGCGACACCCGCTTTCCGGCGCTGGTCGCGTCTGAATGGACCGAGACCTCGCGTGAAATTCACCCGCGCGGGCCAAATGACAGTGCCCGCTTCGTTCTGCGCATTCTTGACCGGCTGCCGGACGCAATGGCCAGCCAGTCCCATGGACATTGAACGGCGAGCTACCTATATAATGCTCAGCCTCTTAGCAAAACAGGATGACATGAATGCCGTGGAATACCGAAGGTGGAGGAGACGGCGGAAATCAGGGTCCCTGGGGCCAGGGTCCGCGCAAACCCGGTGGTGGTGGCAACCGGGGCCCGGTGCCGCCCGACCTTGATGAACTGATCCGCCGTGGCCAGGACAAGCTGAAGCAAATGCTTCCCGGTGGCGGCAATGTCGGCGGCTGGGGCACATGGGTGTTTCCGGTAGCCCTGATCGGCGCTTTCATTTTCTATAACAGCATTTATCAGATCCAGCCCGACCAGCGCGGCATTGTACTTCGCCTTGGCGCCTATGATCGCACCGCCACACCGGGCCTGCACTTTGCCCTGTGGCCGGCGGAGAAGATGGAATTGCTGCCGGTGGCCGCCGAAAAGCAGACGCCGATCGGCGACTCGGGTGATGAAGGCCTGATGCTCACCGGCGACGAGAACATGGTCGACATCAAGTTCAAGGTGCTGTGGAAGATCGCCGATCCGCAGCTTTACCTGTTCAATATCGAGGACCCGGAAAAATTGGTGCGCGCCGTCGCTGAAAGCGCCATGCGCGAGATCGTCGGCCGCACGCCCGCCTCCGACGCGCTGACCACCGGCCGTCTGGCGATCCAGGACCAGGTGTTCGAGATCGTGCAGCGCACGCTTGACAGCTACAAGGCCGGTATCCAGATCACCGGCATCACGCTCGAAAACGTCGATCCGCCGTCGTCGGTGCTCGATGCCTTCGAGGAAGTGCAGCGCGCCAAGCAGAACCAGCAGAACGTTATCAACGAAGCCGAGCAATATACCAACAAGACCCTGCGCGGCGCCGAGGGCGAGTCCGCCAAGTTGATCGAGGACGCCAAGGGCTACAAGGCCCGGGTCGTCAACGAGAGCTACGGTGAGGCCGAGCGCTTTACCAAGGTGCTGACTGAATATTCCAAGGCCAAGGAGGTGACGCGCGAGCGCCTGTTCCTCGAAACCATGGAAAAAATCATCGGCTCGTCAACCCGTGTGATCATCGATCCGGGCAAGACCGGGCAGGGGGTTGTACCCTACCTGCCGCTTCCCGCCATCCAGAACAACAGCACGCCGCCCGCGGCCAGCAGCGGAGGTATTCAATGACCGGCAGCCTCAAGACCATTTCACTTGTAGCCATTGCGGCGGTGTTGCTCGCCGCCTGGTTGTCGCTGTTCACCGTTGACCAGCGCGAGAAGGCCCTGGTTCTGCGCTTTGGTGAAGTGAACCGCATCGTCGACAAGCCGGGGCTGCATTTCAAGCTGCCGTTTGCCGACGATGTGGTGGACATTGAGAACCGCACCTTCATGTGGAGTTCCGACAACAAGGCGGTGCAGGTTTCCGACAAGCAGCGCTACCTGGTCGATACGGTGACACTGGCCCGCATCATGGACCCGCAGAAGTTCCGTGAAACGGTCGGCGCCGAACTTGATCTCGCCCGGGCCCGCATCGAGACCCGTCTTGATGCGGCGCTGCGCCAGACCTATGGCAAGCGTACCTTCGAGGCGGCCCTTTCCAAGGACCGCGACATTATGATGCGCGAAATCCGCGACCAGGTGCGGACCGAAGCCCTGGGGCTGGGCATCGACATCGTTGACGTCCGCATCCGCCGCACCGACCTGATGAAGGAAGTGCTGGAGGCAACCTATGAGCGCATGAAATCCGAACGCTTGGCCGAGGCCCAGGACCTGCGCGGCAAGGGCAACGCCACCAATATCCGCATGAAGGCCGAGGCCGACCGCAAGGCGGTGGAAATGGTCTCCGGCGCCAACCGCCAGTCGGAAATCATCCGCGGCGACGGCGATGCCGAGCGCGCCCGGGTGTTTGCCGAGGCCTATAGCAAGGACCCGGATTTCTACGCCTTCTACCGCTCGATGCAGGCCTATGCCAAAAGCCTGGGTGACAAGGGCACCACGCTGGTGCTGAACCCGGCCTCCGACTTCTTCAAATACTTCGGAACGCAATCCGGCAGCGTGGATGCAGCCAAGGCCCAATGACCGGCAACCTGCTGATGGCCCTCGGTCTGGTGTTCGTGATCGAGGGCCTTTTTTATGCCTTGGTTCCGGGGCACCTCAAACGCATGATGGAAATGGTCCGAACGCTTTCTGACGACCAGATGCGCATTGGCGGTGTTGCCGCGATGACGCTTGGCGTGGTGATCGTGTGGCTGGCCAGGAGTCTTTTCGTTTAATGCACGGCAAGTGGAGACGGCGACATGATCGGACGGCAGAGCAGGTTTCGCGGGGCGCTGACGGGCGCTGGTTTCAGCATTCTGGCGTTGAGCGCGGTGCTGGCTCCGGCTGGCTTGCAACAGGCCAGGGCGCAACAGGCCATGCCCACCGTGCAACTGCCCTCAATTGCCGATCTTTCGGACAGGCTGCTGCCAGCCGTGGTCGAGATCACCATCGAAAGCAAATCGGCCTCTGCATCTCCGGCCCTGCCGAGCCTTCCCGATCTTCCCGACAATTCGCCGTTCAAGGATTTCTTTGATGAATTCCTGAAGCGCCAGCAGCAGGGCGACAACGGCCAGCCGCGCACCATGACGTCCATGGGATCGGGCTTCGTGGTCGATGGCGCGGGCCTCATCGTCACCAACAATCATGTGGTCGAGGGTGCCGATTCAATCGAGGTGCATTTCCAGGACGATACCGTCCTGAAAGCCGAACTGGTGGGGCGCGACCCCAAGACCGATTTGGCGGTCATCCGCGTGAAGCCCAGCAAACCGCTGCCCACCGTGTCCTTTGGCGACAGCGATCAGCTGCGCATCGGCGAATGGGTGGTGGCCATCGGCAATCCCTTCGGCCTTGGCGGCTCGGTGTCGCTGGGCATCGTGTCGGCGCGCAACCGCGACATCAACGCTGGCCCCTACGACGACTATATCCAGACCGACGCCGCCATCAACAAGGGCAATTCCGGCGGACCCCTGTTCAATCTCAACGGCGAGGTCATGGGCATCAACACGGCGATTTTCTCGCCCACCGGTGGCTCGGTCGGTATCGGTTTCTCGGTTCCCGCCAACACCGCCAAGGGTGTGGTCGACCAGCTGGTGAAATACGGCGAGACGCGGCGCGGCTGGCTGGGCGTCAAGATCCAGTCGGTCACCCAGGACATCGCCGAGAGCATGGGGCTTGATCATCCGCGCGGCGCCCTCATCGCCGACGTCACCAAGACTGGTCCAGCCGAAAAGGCGGGGATCGAGGCGGGCGACGTGGTGATCGAATTCAACGGCCATCAGGTGACGCAGATGCGTGACCTGCCGCGCATCGTGGCCGAAACCGAGATCGGAAAACAGGTTCCGGTCAAGCTGCTGCGCCAAGGCAAGGAAGTGATGGTCATGGCCGAAGTGGGCCGCCTCGAGGATGGCGAGAAGGTCGTCGCCACCCAGGACGGGTCCGCCCCCCAGCCCGCTCCCGCCGTCGTCACCGTGCTGGGCATGACCCTGACCACTCTGACCGACGAGCTGCGCGCCAAGTACAAGGTCGATCCCGACATCAAGGGGGCGGTCATCACCGAAGTCGCCTCCGACGGTGCTGCCGGCGAAAAGCGGCTGGAACCGGGCGATGTCATCACCGAGGCGGGCGAAAAGGAAGTGGCCGGTGCCGCTGATATCTCGGCGCGGGCCGCCGACGCCGAGAAGGCCGGCAAAACCTCGATACTATTGCTCGTCTCCAAGGGCGGCAAACAGGCGGAAATGCGCTTCATCGCCTTGCGGATCAAGAAGTAGACCTGTTTACAAGTGTGGTGAAGCGTAGTTTCATCACCGCCCTGCTGCTTATACCTGCGGCGAATGCGGCATCCGGGCGCTTAGCTCTGGTCATCGGCAATGCCAACACTGCCGCGGCGGGCAAGCGCGGCGGGCGGACGCAATTTTGTGCTCCCCATCGACGCCCACCACGATCAGCCCGCCCAGCTGAAACTCGAAGCCATGCCGGCTCACGACATTGTCGAACTCATGGGCCAGCAGGTGAAAACCAGCCTCATCATTCTTGACGCCTGCCGCAATAATCCTTTCGCGCGCAGCCTTTCGGGTCTGGCCAAGACGCGTGGCGTGCAAGCTTCGGAAGGGCTGGCCGCATGTACGCGGCAAAGTCCAACAGCTTCGGCATCGACTTCCGGACATTGGATGGACTGGTGGCGGGCAAATTGGCTTACCTCGGGCAGTTCAAGGGATGGGACACGACACTGGTTCCCGGCACCCAGCAAGTGACGGACTTCGACGCCAACTTTCCCCTCTCCCACGCTTTTGGCGGGGGAGAGGGCAGGGTGAGGGGGCGGCATAACGAGACTTCAAGGTCTTGCACTTGCGGCAGCCACCCCCTAACCCCGGCCCTCTCCCCCACGTTCGTGGGTGAGAGGGGGAAGTGCAAAGTCAGCCTTCTCATAACCTTGCAAGTAAAGCAGCGCTGTCAGGTCGCCGTGGTTGATGCGCAGGCGGGCTTTCTCTTGCACCCTGGGCTTGGCGTGCAGCGCTACACCCATGCCCGCCGCCAGTAGCATCGGAATGTCATTGGCGCCATCGCCGACCGCCAGGACATCAGCAGGCGTGATGTCGCGCGCCGTGACGATGCGGTTCAGGGCCTCGACCTTGGCGGCTTGCCCGAGGATTGGCTCGCCCACGGTTCCAGCCAGTTTGCCATCGCGGATGATCAAGTCATTGGCCTGGTCCTCGTCGAAACCCAGTTTCGACGCCACCGCCGAAGTAAACTGCCGGAAACCACCCGAGACCAGTGCCGTATGGGCGCCGTGGACTTTCATGGTGGCGACCAGGGTGGCGCCGCCCGGCATGAAGGTGATCCGTTCACGGATGATCTGGCCGATGATCGCCGCATCAAGCCCGGCAAGAAGGCCGACACGCTCCCTCAGCGCCGCCTCGAAATCCAGATCACCACGCATGGCGCGCGCCGTGATGCCTTTGATGCGCTCACCCACGCCTGCAACCACCCCCAGCTCATCGATGCATTCCTGGCGGATCATGGTCGAATCCATGTCGGCGATAAGCAGGCGCTTGCGGCGGTTGCGGGCCGGGACAATGGCCCAGTCGATGGGCCGGCCCGCCAGCCACCCAACGAAGCCATCGCGTCCGGTAAAATCCGTAACCTCAAGCGCCTCGGCCGGTGCCAGCCAGTGCGGCGCATCCGCCCCACAATCGCGCATCCCGGCGACAACATCCGCATCGATAGCCGCCGATCCGGGGCCTGCGATCAGCACCAAAACATCATCCATCGAGCGCTTATACAGGCCGGACCATGGGCCGCAAGCCGCACGAGCCGATTGCATGGTGGCGGTGTCCATGCGAATTGATGAGTCGTGACCACAACTCCGCGCAAACGCGTTCTGCTGCTGGCTGGCCCCACGGCGAGCGGCAAGTCGGCTTTGGCGCTCGACCTTGCCCGGCGCTGGAACGGCGTCGTCATCAATGCCGATGCGCTGCAGGTCTATGCCGATCTGCGCATTCTCACGGCGCGCCCGCTAGCTGACGAGGAGGCCGCCGCACCGCACCGGCTCTATGGCCATGCGGCGGCGCGCGACGCCTATTCGGTGGCGCGCTGGCTTGGCGAAGCGGCCCGCGAGATTGGCAATGCCTGGGCCAATGGCCAACTGCCCATCGTAACCGGCGGCACTGGCCTCTATTTCCGGGCGCTGGAAAAGGGGCTGGCCGAAGTGCCGCCCATCCCCGCGGACATCCGCGAACGCTGGCGCGGTTTCAGCGGCGATCTCCATGGCGAGTTGGCGGTTCGCGATCCGCTCATGGCCGGGCGGCTGATGGCAACCGACCGCCAGCGCCTGGCGCGGGCGCTGGAGGTTTTCGAGACCACCGGCCGCTCGCTGCTCGACTGGCAGCGCGACGGGCAGGCCCAGGCGCCGCTGGCCGGAGCCGAAGTGGAGCGCATTTTCATGGATGTGCCGCGCGACGAACTCTACGAGCGCGCCGGACACCGCTTCGACCAGATGATGCGGGCCGGGGCGCTGGAAGAGGTGCGCCCGCTGCTGGCGCTCGATCCCGGCTTGCCGTTGATGAAATCCATCGGCGTTCCCGAACTGGCCGCCTACCTGCGCGAGGAAATGACGCTCGAATGGGCCGTGGAACATGCCAAGACCGCGACCCGCAACTACATCAAGCGCCAGTTGACCTGGTGGCGCGGCCAGATGAGCGATTGGCGCCCGGGGAGTGCTGGATTTTCCGGGATTTGAAGATGGAATTCAGGGGCAGGCGTTTCACGAAGCTCCGAATTCATGCTATGAAACCCCAATGAACAACCATTTCCGCCCCAGTGATCTCCCCATGACGACGCAAGCCGCCGAAGGGCTCGAACGCCGCCGCTGGACCGTGGCGGAAATCGAGGCCATGGTCGAAGCGGGTGTGATTGAAGAGGACGAGCGGTTCGAACTCATTGGAGGGGAGGTCGTACCGATGTCGCCAAAGGGCAGCAGGCATGAGCTGGTGAAAATCATGCTGCTGGAATATTGGATGAAACGCAAGCCGGATACCGTCCGTCTGGCTCCCGAGACGGCTTTCCGCGTTGACCATGACACCTATTTCGAACCCGACTTGCTGTTCGTGTTTGCGAATACGCCTATTGATGCGCTCAGTCCTGCATCAGCGTTGCTTGTTGTCGAAGTTTCAGACTCAAGCTTTACGTATGACTTGGGACGCAAGGCGCGACTCTATGCGGTCAACAATGTTCGCGAGTTATGGGTTGTCGATGCGGTCAAGCTTGAAACCCATGTGCATCGCCGCCCCAGCCTTGAAGGCTATCTTGAGCGGCAAATTGTCCCGCCCGATCAGCCGGTTGTGCCGGGCTTCTCCGCGGAATTGGCTATTACAATGGGTAATCTCCGCTGGTCTTGAACCTTGTGTTGGCCGCTTGACCTTTTTCCTCCGTCCACGTACAAAGCTCTCCATGAACAGCATTCTCGTAGTAGGATCGCGTAGCGCCGGGGTGGCTTGAGGCCGCCAGGATTTACGGTGTTGCGCGAAAAACAGGCTCCCTTGGGGGCCTTTTTTATTGCCTGCGAGGCTAATGCGTGTTTGACGAAACTGGAACGAGACCAAGAGGTTTGACATGGCGACGATGGAAATGACGGGTGCCGAGATTGTTCTGAAGGCGCTGGCCGACCAGGGGGTCGAGCATGTGTTCGGCTATCCGGGAGGTGCTGTCCTGCCGATCTATGACGAAATCTTCCAGCAGGAGAAGGTGAAGCACATTCTGGTGCGCCACGAGCAGGGCGCCACCCATGCGGCGGAAGGCTATGCCCGATCCACCGGCAAATGCGGCGTGGTTCTCGTCACCTCCGGCCCCGGCGCCACCAATGCGGTGACGGGCCTCACCGATGCGCTGATGGATTCGATCCCCATGGTTTGCCTGACAGGCCAGGTGCCGACCCATCTGATCGGCATGGACGCCTTCCAGGAATGCGACACTGTGGGCATCACGCGGCCCTGCACCAAGCACAATTATCTGGTGAAGGACGTCAACGATCTCGCCCGCATCCTGCACGAGGCCTTCTATGTGGCGACCCATGGGCGGCCAGGCCCGGTCGTCGTCGATATCCCAAAGGACGTGCAGTTTGCCACCGGCAAATATGTCGGCCCCAAGAACATCGAGCACAAGACTTACCGGCCGCGCGTCAAGCCCGAGCAGGAGGCGATCCGCCGTGCGGTGGAACTGATCGCCACGGCCAAGCGCCCGCTGTTCTATACTGGCGGCGGCGTCATCAACTCCGGCGTCACGGCGTCCAAGCTGCTGCGCGAATTCGTGGCGATGACCAATATCCCGATCACCTCAACCCTGATGGGGCTTGGCGCCTATCCGGCATCGGGCAAGAACTGGCTTGGCATGCTCGGCATGCACGGCATGTACGAGGCCAACATGGCCATGCACGACTGCGACGTGATGATCAACATCGGGGCGCGCTTCGACGACCGCATCACCGGCCGCCTTAACGCCTTCTCGCCGGGGTCGAAGAAGATACACGTCGACATTGATCCTTCGTCGATCAACAAGACGGTGCGTGTCGACATTCCGGTGGTGGGTGACGTCGCCCATGCCCTGGAGGACATGATCCGGGTGTGGAAGTCGAAGTCGCTCAGCCTCGACAAGAAGGCGCTGGAAGCCTGGTGGAAGCAGATCGACGGCTGGCGGGCCAGAGACTGCCTCAAGTATCGCGCCAACAAGGACGTGATCATGCCGCAATACGCCATCCAGCGGCTTTATGAACTGACCAAGGACATGGACACTTACATCACCACGGAAGTGGGCCAGCACCAGATGTGGGCGGCGCAGTTTTACCGCTTCAACGAGCCGCATCGCTGGATGACCAGTGGCGGACTTGGCACCATGGGTTATGGCTTGCCCGCCGCAGTTGGCGTGCAGATGGCGCATCCCAAGTCGCTGGTCATCGACATTGCCGGTGATGCTTCGGTGCAGATGACGGCGCAGGAGATGTCGACGGCAGTACAGTACCGGCTGCCAATCAAGATCTTCATTCTCAACAACCAGTACATGGGCATGGTGCGCCAGTGGCAGCAATTGCTGCACGGTAACCGTCTTTCGGAAAGTTACTCCGAGGCGCTGCCGGACTTTGTCAAATTGGCCGAGGCCTATGGTGCTGTGGGCATGCGCTGCGCCAAGCCGGGCGATCTCGATGGCGCCATCAAGGAGATGATCAAGACGCCGCATCCGGTGATCTTCGATTGCCGGGTGGCGAGTCTGGCCAATTGTTTCCCGATGATTCCGTCGGGCAAGGCGCACAATGAAATGCTGATGGGCGAGGATGTGCCCGACGCGGACGTCGGCTCGGCTGTCGATGCCAAAGGCAAGATGCTGGTTTGAGGAGTTAAATTCATGGCATTAGACACCGGAAAATTTACTTCGAGGATTTCAAAGTGTGAACTCGACAAAACAACTACGGAGTTGGTTCAAAAGACGGATAGCGAATATGTAAAGAGGTGGATTGTTCGTGGTGGTACAGTGATTGTGACGGAAACTGGACAACCAAATTTGTGGCTGTCGAAATCAACCTATGATCGGTTTCGGCTTTTGAAGTCCCTGGCAATTGAGATAGAATTTAAAACTGACTTGGACAGGACGTCAAAACAAGTTCCTGGTCGGAATTCGGGTGTGCATAGCTCGTTTGGATCCGGCGACATCGACTTAGTTAGAGGAAAGTTTGATAGACTAGAGGATTTCGAGAATGTAGTTCTTGAAATCGCCGCAGAGAAATGGAAAACACCGCAATGAACGCTCACCTGCAATCCACCGGCTCGGCCTATTTCCTCGAAACCGCCAAACCCTCCGTCGAGACCCATACGCTGGCTGTCATCGTCGACAATGAGCCGGGCGTCCTCGCCCGGGTCATCGGCCTGTTCTCCGGGCGCGGCTACAATATCGAGTCGCTCACCGTATCGGAAACCCAGCACGAGGCCCATATCTCGCGCATCACCATCGTCACCTCCGGAACGCCCGCCGTGATCGAGCAGATCCGCCACCAATTGGAGCGCATGGTGCCGGTGCATTCGGTGGCCGACCTGTCGGCCTCGGGCAAAGCCCTGACCCGTGAACTGGCCATGGTGAAAGTGGCGGGGCAGGGCGAAAAGCGCGTCGAGGCGCTGCGCATCGCCGATGC
>JBKJQD010000338.1:0-13204 GCA_046594125.1 Aestuariivirga sp. | reverse complement strand
GCCAGAGCAGCGATCGAGGAATCAACCAGCGCCTCGGCCTTCTGCTTCGCCCCCTCCAGCCCCAGCACATCGACAAACGTCGCCTTGCCTTTGCCCTCGTCCTTCTGCGTCGCCTTGCCCAGCGTCTCGGGCGTTGACTCTACATCGAGAATGTCGTCGGTGACCTGGAAGGCCAAGCCGATATTATCCGCATACTGACGAAGTGGCGCCGGATCGGCCTTCCCCAGAATGGCACCAGCCTCGCAGGCGAAGCGGAAGAGGGCGCCGGTCTTCAGACCCTGGATCAGCATGATGTTGGAAAGGCTTGATATAACTCTGGTTTCCGCCTCGATGTCGAGCATCTGGCCGCCCGCCATACCGGCCATTCCCGATGCTCTCGCCAATTCGGAGACCAGTGCCAGACGCACCGCCGGATCGCCATGGGTTGCCTCATCGGCCAGAATCTCGAACCCATAGGTCAGCAGCGCGTCACCCGCCAGAATGGCGGTGGCCTCGTCGAAGGCCCGATGCACTGTCGGCCTGCCACGGCGCAGGTCGTCGTCATCCATGGCCGGCAAATCATCATGCACCAGCGAATAACAATGCACGCATTCGAGCGCCGCACCCACCCGCAGCGCTTGGCTGCGCGGCACGCCGAAGAGGGCGGCTGACTCGATGACCAGAAACGGCCTCAGCCGCTTGCCCGGCCCCAGTGCCGCATAGCGCATGGCCGCCGCCAGCCGTCCTTGCGGCGGCAACAGCGCGTCGAGCAGGGCCTCCGTATCGCGGGCTGCGGCGGCAAGGGCAACTTCAAAGGACAAGGGGCAGTTCCTGTGCTAATTGGCCCATCTGTAGGGACATGAGCGACGAAACTCAACCAGTTGACGCGGCAGTTAGTGCGCCAGTGCCGGGAACCATCGGGCGGCTGCCCGAAAGGGGACACGTGCGTCTGCGCCGCTATCTGCGCTGGGGCTTCTATGTGGCCGTCTTCCTGGTGGCCTGGCCCATCATACTCACGCTGGTTTATGTGGTGGTGCCGCCGCCCGTATCCAACATCATGCTGCTGCGCACCCTGTCGGGCAATGGCATCGACAAGACCTGGGTGAGCCTCGACCAGATGTCGCCATGGCTGGCGCGCGCCGTCATCACCTCCGAGGACGCCCGCTTCTGCGAGCACCACGGTGTCGATTGGGTGGAATTCCAGGGCGTGGTCGAGGATGCCTTCGACGATGACGAAGGCCCGGTCCGCGGCGCCAGCACGATTCCCATGCAGACGGCCAAGAATCTGTTCCTCTGGGATGGCCGTTTTTTCGTCCGCAAGGGATTGGAAATTCCCGAAGCCCTGTGGATGGACCTGATCTGGCCGAAACGCCGCATGATCGAGATTTACCTGAATATCGTCGAGTGGGCGCCGGGCGTCTATGGTGCCGAAGCCGCGGCGCAGCACCATTTCCACAAGTCGGCCAAGGACTTGAGCAAGCGCGAGGCGGCTCTGCTGGCGGCCGTTCTGCCCAATCCGATCAAGCGCCAGGCGGGAAAGCCCTCGAAACGGGTCAAATCCATTGCCAACCGGATTTTGATCCGTCTTGGCGGAATGGGTCCCTATCTCACTTGCCTTGACCGCTAAGCGTAGGTATAAGCCCGCCAATCAAACGGCGTAGGCATCCCCTGCGCCTCTGTCTTTATGGAGTTTCGCTATGGCCGTTCCACGCAAGAAAATGTCCAAGAGCCGCATCGGCATGCGCCGCTCCGGCCACCACGAGCAGACCGTCACCTGGGTCGAAGACAAGAAGTCCGGCGAACTGCGCCGCCCGCACCATGTCGACCTGAAGAGCGGCATGTACCGCGGCCGTCAGGTTCTGACCCCCAAGACCACGACCGTCTGAGCGGGTTTTCACCGGGTTTTGAAGGGCCAGCCACCAGGCTGGCTTTTTCGTTTGGGGCCACTGGTCTTTACGAATTGTTAGCGCTGAAGCAACGCCGCTGAACCTTACAATCGACGATGGTCCAGCCTTTGCATCGCCCGGCCCATGCTTGTACCAAACTGGACCCTTATGGATTGCGTCTTCACGGCTGATGCGGAAAGCGTTGTGACTGGCTGGAAGGGGCTGGCGGCGCGCGCCCTGGTGCCTTCGGGCCTCAACAGCCCGGAACTGCTGGCACCCGCCATGGCGCGCGTTGGTGGTGCGCAATTGGCCGTGGTGCGCGATGCTCAAGGCTTGCGCATGGTCCTGCCAGTGATCCGCCGCCGCTGGCCGCTCCCGCTGCTCAGCAACTGGATGTCGCCGGTGTCCTTTGCCGGCCAGCCCCATCTCGATTCCGACCTGGCGGTTCCGGCGTTAATCTCGTTCCTGCGCGCCGCCGGGGCGCCGGTCATCCTGCGCTCCGTTCCGGTATCGGGTCCGTTGTGGGAGGCGATCACCGCCGCCGCCGGCCATGTTGCCGTTCTCGACCGCTGGCAGCGCGCCGGCCTGGAGGTCAGCGGAAATTACGCCAACTGGTTCGAGACCAGCTTCGAGAGGAAGCGCCGCAAGGAATACCGCCGCCAGCGCGCCAGATTGGCCGAGCAGGGCGCTTTTGCCGCTGTGAGTTTGCAGACGGGTGAGGACACCGGCCCGTGGGTCACGGAATTCCTTAAGCTTGAAGCCGCTAGCTGGAAGGGCCGCCGCGGCACCGCCATCAATGCCGATCCCACCGCCGCCGAAATCCTGCGCGAGGCCTGCGAAGGTCTGGCCGCCGCGGGCAAGCTGCGTTTCTGGAAACTGGCGCTTGATGGCCGTCCTGTCGCCATGCTCTATGCCATCGTCGAGGGCGGCCACGCCTGGCTGGGCAAGATTGCTCACGACGAAGCCTTCGCCCGCTTTTCGCCTGGTGTCCTGCAAATTCTTCAGGCTACGGAGGATTTATTCGCCGAAGGCGGCCTGACCCACGTCGACTCCTGCGCCATCCCCGGTCACCCGATGATCGATCACGTCTGGCGTGGCCGCATCGAGGTTGCCGATGTCATGCTGGCGCCCGCCAACTTCGGCGCCGTGCGCTTTACAACCTTCGTCAAGGCCGAGCGCCTGCGCCGCACGGCCCGCGCCGCCGCCAAATCCATTTTCTACAAACTCACCCGGAGACGGCCCTCATGAGCATCGTGACCATCGACCGCGCCATTGCCCAGGACAAATTTCTCAAATTACCATTCGTGCTGCGCCATGGTCTCGCCGACCATCCGCTGTTTGCGCTGGCCCGTCTTGTCGAACTGGCCAAGGCCATGCCGCGCGACCGTATCGAATATAATTCTGGCAAGGTGGCGGTGAGCGTCAAGCCCGAGGACGTGCCGAAGATCGACCGTCCAGCGGACGAGGTCATCAAGTCCATTCAAACCGCCAATGCCTGGATGGTGATCAAGAACGTCGAGGAGGATCCGGAATATCTGGGGCTGCTCGAAACCTTCGTCGGCGATGCCAATCTGGCGGCGGGCAAGAAGCCCGGCGACTACAGCGATCTCGAAGGCTTCATTTTCGTGTCGTCGGCAAAAGCAACGACGCCGTTTCATATGGACGCCGAAGAGAACATCCTGATCCAGATTCACGGCGATAAATTCGTCCGCACCTTCGACAATGGCGACCGCAAGCTGATCTCCGAAGAGGCCATGGAAATTTCGCCCTCGAAGCACCGCAACCAGCAATATGAGCCGTGGTACGAGGACCGCGCCACCGTTCACAATCTGAAGCCCGGCGATGCCTTGCACATGCCCTACATGGTGCCCCACTGGGTGAGCACCGGAGACAGCTATTCAATCTCCATGGCCATGACATGGAAGACCCCCGAGGTACTGCGCCTCAATAAAATCCGCCTGATGAACGGCACGCTCCGCCGCTTCGGCCTGGCCCAGAAACCGCCGGGTGTGTCTCCGGCGCTGGACGCCATGAAAGTCTTCGCCCATGACGCCATGCGCGCCGTGATCGACCCCTTGCGCAAATCGGAAGCCATCCGCCGTGTCCTGCGCGGGATGATCTATGGCCGGAAAGCCAACTACTATTACGACACTAAACCCAAGCAGGCGGGCTAACCTTCTGCCGTAAACACCGGCGGCCACCTCTGATCTGTATAGCGGGGCTAACCTATTACCCCGCGATCACCTTGTCAGCGCTGACGTAATCATAGCCCAAGTCCTTGGCCACCGCCTGGTAAGTTACCTTGCCATGGGCCACGTTCAATCCGTTCTTCAGGTGCGCGTCGTCGGCGAGCGCCTTTTTCCAGCCCTTGTTGGCGATTGCCAGCGCAAACGGCAGCGTGACGTTGTTCAAGGCGAAGGTCGAAGTGCGGGCCACACCGCCTGGCATGATGGCGACGCAATAGTGGATGACGTTATCGACCACATAAGTCGGATCGGCATGGGTGGTGGCCTTTGAGGTTTCGGCACAGCCGCCCTGGTCAATGGCGACGTCAACCAAAACCGAGCCCGGTTTCCAGTCCTTGAGCATCGCCCTGGTGACGAGCTTGGGAGCTGCCGCACCGGGGATCAGCACGCCGCCGATGACCAGATCGGCCGCGGCGCATTCGTCCTCGACGGCTCCCTGCGTCGAATAGATAGTCTTGATCTGCAGGCCGAAGCGGCTGACCAGTTCTTCCATGCGGTCGGTGCTCTTTTCGAGGATGGTGACGTCGGCTCCCATGCCGAGTGCGATGGCCGCCGCATTGGTGCCAACCACGCCGCCGCCGAGGATGACGACCTTGGCGGGTGCCACGCCCGGAACCCCGCCCAGCAGCATACCGCGTCCGCCTTGCGCCTTCTCAAGACAATGTGCGCCGGACTGCACCGACATGCGGCCCGCCACCTGTGACATGGGGGCGAGCAGGGGAAGCCCGCCGCGCGCCGAGGTTACGGTTTCATAGGCGATGCACACGGCACCAGATTTGACGAGGTCTTTGGTCTGCTCCGGATCGGGGGCCAGATGCAGGTAGGTGTAGAGGATCTGGCCATCGCGCAGCATGGCGCGTTCGGCGGCCTGGGGTTCTTTTACTTTCACAATCATGTCGGCCTTGGCGAAAATCTCCGCCGCCGTGGCGATGATGGTGGCGCCCGCCGCCGTATAATCAGCGTCCATCGCGCCGATGCCGGCACCGGCATTGGCCTCAACCCAGACCTTGTGGCCATGGCGCACCGCCTCGCGCACCGACATGGGCGTCAAGCCGACGCGATACTCATGATTCTTGATTTCCTTCGGAACGCCGATCAGCATGATGAAGTCTCTCCCTGTGATGGCGATGAAAATACGCCAGTTGGCGCCGAATGAATTTCCGAAGTCAGGTCCGGAGCAGTGCGGCATTGATATGAAATTCGAATAATGTTACAAATCTTCGAATGAAATTGCAGAAATTCGACAAGATGGACAAAATCATTCTGCTGGAGCTGCAGAAGAATTCGCAGCAGCCGGTGGCCGAACTGGCCGTCAAGGCGGGGTTGTCGCCGTCTTCCTGTCATCGCCGTGTCAAACTGCTGGAGGAGGCGGGCGTCATCATCGGCTATACGGCGAACCTCAACCGCACGGCGCTTGGTCTTGCCAATGAATTCTTCGTCGAGGTGTCGCTTTCGGCCCAGACCGAGGAAGCCTTCGAGCGTTTCGAGAAGGCGGTGCAGCGTGTGCCGGAGATTCTCGAATGCCACCTGATGAGCGGCCAGTTCGATTATCTGCTGCGCGTCGTCGCCGCCGATGCCGCCGACTATGAGCGCATCCACCGCTCGCGAATTTCACGCCTGCCCGGCGTGCAACGCATTCAATCCTCGTTGGCGCTTCGCACCATCAAGGGCTGGGCGGGTTATCCGGTTTAGGAATCATCCATGCTGAAATCACTGCCTGTCCACATGCTCTGGGTCTCCGGCGCATTATCACGTCTGGCCCGCCTCAGTCTTGCGAGCTTTCTCGCTCAGGGCTACCGCGTGACCCTGTGGAGTTACAATCCCGATGTGCTTCACGCGTCTGGTGCCGAAGTGCGGGACGCTTCCGAGATCGTGCCCATGGGCCACGGCGAGGCCGCCAACCTGGCTTATCTCTCAAGCTTCTTCCGCTATCGGGTCCTTGCCACGCGTGGCGGTATCTGGTCCGATATGGACATCGTGGCGCTTGCCGCCGATCCGGATATTGCCGCCGTTCCGCTCGTCGCCTCCGAGAAACGGCGGCCCTTTCGCCACCGTGAGGCGAGCGCTACAGGCGAAGGCATGACGCAAGTCACCAACTGCTTCATGGCCAATCTGGCACCCAAGCCCGGCGACCTCTGGCACCGCGCCACCGATGCGGTTACGTCACTCAACCCGGAAGACCGCAGTTGGGAGAACGTCGGCCCGCACCTCCTGTCGAAACTGATGCTCGCGGCGCCGGACCATGGCGTGACGATACTTGCCCCCGAGGCCGTTGATCCCGTGGCCTGGTGGAATGTGCCGGGTTATTTCCTCGAAGAGCGCGATCCGCCGCCGTCACCCTTCATGCATATGTATGCCTCGATCTGGGCCAAGCGCGGCGTTGATGCGGAGGCACCCTTTGCATCGCGATCGCTGGCTGGCCGACTCTGGACGTCCTTCGGGCTTTAAACCCCGGCACGATCCAGTTGCCGGTCGCGCCAGATCATCAAGAGGCCAGCGATGACCACCACGGCGGCGCCAATCCACGTATAGGCATCGGGAAAATCATTGAACACCAGAAGTCCGAAACTCACGGCCCACACCATCGAAGAATATTCAAATGGCGCCACGAAATTTGTCTCGGCATGTTTGTAGGCATTGACGAACAGCAGCATGCCGAAGGCGGCGAGAATGCCGCTGCCCAGCATGATGGCGCCATCGCCAAGATGTGGCATGGCGAAGGGGCGCGACAGAAATACCATGCTCGGATGCGTGAAGTGGCCGAAGTCAAACACGTTGAAGATGACCGCCATCACCAGGCCGATGCCGAGATAGATGGCGTTTTGCCAGATTGAGATGACAATCGGCGGCACCAGTTGTGAGATCGGCCGACCCAGCATCTGGCCCACCGCATAACCCAATGCCGAGAGCAGGGCAAAGATTGCGGCGGGTTCAAACACCGAGACGCCGGGCCGCACCATGATCAGTACACCGATGAATCCGGCGATGATCGCCAGCCAGCGGTGGATACGCACCCGCTCGCCAAGCATCGGCCCGGCCAGACCCGCCACGAAGAACGGCATGGTGAAATAGATCGCCACCGCATTGGCGATCGGCATCGCCGCAATGGCCATGACGAAACACAGATAGGCAAAACCGAGGATTAATCCGCGCACGAAAATCCGCCCGCCCAAAGTGGTACGCAACATGCCGAAGCCGCCCTGGTGTAGCAGGATCGCCAACAGAACCGGCAGCGACCCGATGCAACGCAGCGTCAGGGCCTCATAGGCCGGATAGCCGCCCGACATGGATTTGACGATGGCATCCTGAGTTGAGGCAAGGCCGACGCCGCCGAGGATGCAGGCGATGGCAAGCAGGCGGTTGTCGGAATGAGGCGGTGTCATCGCCGGGCTTTAGCGCAATGGCGGCGGAAGCGGTATCGCTGCTTCTAGTGGGCCAGCTTTGCGCCGTAAGCAAAGCCCGGTGCTTGCGCCACTTCGCCGATACCGCGGCGGTCCGTTTGGGTGACGTCAAAGACGACATTACCCTGTGCCCATACCATGTCTGCGACGATGCTGAGGCTTGGTGAATTCGCCCTGATGATGATGTCGTGTCCGGTACCGCTCGCCCAGACCTGTTGTTCAGGCAGATACATCACGCCATCATAGTCGAGCGTAGCGCCACCCAGTATGGTGGTCCATTCGTCGTTTGACTTGGAATTTGAGACGTCCCGGTCCGACATGAATTGAATGTTTTTGTAGGTTCCTTCTTGCGGCGATGTCAGGGTTGTTGTCGAATTCGAATTCAGATAGAGATAGCTGTCGGCGCCAACCAGGGCGATCATGACATCTTCGCCCGTCACCGTGGCACCGGACCCAACTTTAAACTGCCCGTCTTTGATGATGTAGATGCCCGGATTGAGCGTCACTGACGCTCCCGAACCGATATTCAGTCCGCCGCAATAGGTGCCGGGGTCGAGCGTGAAGCTGGTACTTTTCAACTTGATGGCGACATCGGTACATGTCCCGGGTTCGGGCACCGGCAGGCTGGCATAGGGATCGGACACTGGTTCCGTGCCGATAAGTGGCTTTGGCGTCCAGCTTGCACCGCTGAAATTGCCCGTCACACCAAACTGGCTGGCAGTTGCCGAGGACTGATTGCCGTACAGCCTCAGGCCGTCGCCGCTGCTGGAATTCGCCTGCACCGGGCAGTCTTGGGCATTGAGATGGGCATTGCCATAAATCTGGATTGCCGCTGGCTCCGTGCGGTTGAGTGCCAGGATGCAAAGTGGATCGGATTGCATCTTGTCAGCCCGGGCCTTGACCAGAATCTCCAATTCGGAGATGCCAAGCGCGGCGCCGAGCGTGTTTTTCACCTTGCCGCTGGAACTCCCGCTCACTTCCGTCTGGTTGACGAGAAAGGAGGGGTTTTCGCTGACGGTGAATTCCGCGTCGGTGCCCTTGAACGCTTCCTTGATGTTCTGATTGAATACGGCCTTGGCGATTTCAATGCGCCTGCTGTCGCTTGATCCTGTTGACGTGGCGGTGGCCGCCAGCACGGCTGCGTCAAGGCTCGCCTGCACTTTTTCCTTGGCGTTCAGCCCCTGCAAATAGATAGTCGCAGCACCTGCGATCCCGGCAAGCACGGCAACTGACAGGCCGGAAATGACGGCGATGCTGCCGTGATCATCAATTCGTAACCCTTTGCTCGTCATGACCAATCCTTACCCTGAACGTCTCGAAAAGAACGACGGGGTTTCCGGTTCACGGTAACCCACACCACCTTAAGGCGGATTGAACTTTCTCCTAAATTTGTATGAAGTTTTAGACCGGGAGGGCAGGTGCCGCGATGACGATCTCCGAGAGAAGCCTGACTCCCGGTTCGATCTTTTTCTCGTCGATCGATGAAAACGCCAGGCGGAAATAGTTGCGCGGCGGATTGGCGCTGCCGAAATTGATGCGGCCCGGCTCGATGATGATGCCCTTGGCCGCCGCCGCCTTGCCCAGAACTTCGCTGTCGAGACCTTCGGGCCCGTTCACCCAAAAACTGGTGCCACCGAAACTTGGGATGCGGCTGGCGTCGGGCATGTATTTCTGCAGCGCCGCACCCATGACCTCCCAGCGCGTGCGATAGGCCCGGTGCAGCCTGCGGATCAGCGTGTCGTGGTGGCCCAGCGACAGGAACAGGGCGGCGGTGCGCTGGTTGTTGTTGGGGGCGTGGCGCACCATGAGGCGGCGCAAGGCGCGGGCTTCGGCAATGAGTTTTTTGGGACCGACCATGAAGCCGAGCCGTAATCCCGGAAACAGCGTCTTCGACAACGAGCCAACATAAATAACGCGGCCTTCGTCATCGAGCGATTTCAGGGCCGGGCAGGGTTCATTCACGTAGTTGGTTTCGAATTCATAGTCATCCTCGATGATGATCATGTCGTGCTTCGAAGCGAGCTTCAGCAGCGCCATGCGCCGCTCCAGCGGCATGGTGGCGGTGGTCGGAAACTGATGGCTTGGCGTGGCGAAAACAATCTCGGCGCCATTGAGTTCACTGGTCAGGGTCAAGCCATGTTCGTCGACGGGAATGAGCGAGACGTGACGGGTTATCAGCCGGAAAATGTTGCGCACATCGGGATAGCCGGGCTCTTCCATGGCGACACGAGTGTCTGGCCCGGCCAGCAGGCTGCTCAACAGGTAGAGCGCGTTCTGGGCGCCAAGTGTGATGAGGATTTCATCGTCATTGGCCATGATGCCGCGGCGCGGCAGGATGCGGCGGCGGATCTGTTCGACGAGCAGGGGGTCGTCATGGGCCCAGGTGTCGTTGGTCCACGAGCCGAGCCATTTCTTGCCCAGCGCCTGCCTGGCGCAGTCGCGCCACTCGGCCAGCGGAAAGAGGTTGTGGTCCACCTGGCCATAAATGAACGGATAGGCATAGCTTTGCCAGTCGAGGGGCTTTGAGATGTTTTCCTGCGCCGCCGGATCAATCTTCAGGCGCGATGGCCAATCGAGTTCGCTCTGCGGCACACGAGAGCTTCCAGCGGGCTTGCCACGCGGCACGGTTTCCAGCGCCTTGTCGGCGACATAATAGCCCGAGCGTTCGCGGGCGCTGAGATAACCATCGTCGAGCAGGCCCTGATAGGCCAGCACCACGGTGTTGCGCGATACGCCGAGACTCTTGGCCATCTTGCGCGTCGAGGGAATTGGTTCCTCGCGGCTCAACTGCCCGTCGAGAATGGCCGAAACCAGAGCCTCGCGGATCTGCGTCTGCAGGCTGGCGTGCTCGCCGCGGCGGAGATGGACGAGCCAGTCGCGCAATTTGGTCCCTGTGAAAATGCCGTCTGGACCTATCATAGGGCCAAAGCCCGCGATAAGGTAAGCCAGAATCGACCCATCACAGGTTTACATGACCGAACCCGTCCTCGATACATCGCCCAAGACCTGGGACGAGATCAAGACTACGACATGCTACATGTGCGCCTGCCGTTGCGGGATCAAAGTCTATCTGAAAGACGGCACCGTCAAATATATCGAGGGTAACCGCGATCACCCGGTGAACAAGGGCGTCATCTGCGGCAAGGGTGCAAGCGGCATCATGCAGCACTATTCACCGGCACGATTGTCAAAGCCGCTGATCCGGGTGGGCGAGCGCGGCTCAGGCGAGTTCCGCGAGGTCGAATGGGAAGAGGCGCTGCGCACCGCGACGCTGTGGCTCTCCGAAGTGCGCAACACCGGCCCCAAGAAGCTCGCCTTCTTCACTGGCCGCGATCAAAGCCAGGGCCTGACCGGCTGGTGGGCGGCACAATTCGGCACGCCAAATTATGCCGCCCATGGCGGCTTCTGCTCGGTGAACATGGCCGCCGCCGGGCTCTATACGTTCGGCGGCTCCTTCTGGGAGTTCGGCGAACCCGACTGGAAATATACCAAGTACTTTCTGTTATTCGGTGTTGCCGAGGACCACGCCTCGAACCCGCTCAAGGCCGGTCTCGGCAAACTCAAGGGCAGGGGCGCCAAGGTTGTTTCCATCAATCCGATCCGCACCGGCTATTCGGCGATTGCCGATGAGTGGGTGGGTATTCGTCCGGGTACGGATGGATTATTTATCGGCGCCCTCATCCACGAATTGCTGTCGGCCCAAAAGATCGATGGCGAATACCTGCTGCGCTACACCAATTCACCCTGGCTGGTGATCGAGAATCCGGGCGGCGCCGATGACGGCCTGTTCGCGCGCAACGCGCAAGGCTCGGCATTGGTCTGGGATGGTCATTCAGGAACCCCCATGCCAGCGCTCTCGCCCGATGCCGAACCCAAGCTCATGGGCCGCTTCAAATTGCCCGATGGCAGGCGTGTGGTGACCAGCTTCCAACTTATTGCCGAACGCTTCCTTGGCCCCGAATGGGCACCCGATGCGGTATCGGAACGCTGCGGAGTTCCGGCCTCGACCATCAAGCGCATTGCCGCCGAACTGGCCGACGTCGCCTTCAACCAGCAGATTGAACTGGATGTTCCGTGGACGGATCATCTTGGCCGTTACCATGAGAAGATGACCGGCCGCCCGGTGTCAATGCATGCCATGCGCGGCATCTCGGCCCATGCCAATGGCTTCCAGACCTGCCGCACCATTCACTTGTTGCAAATCATCCTCGGCACCATCGATGTGCCGGGCGGTTTCCGCTACAAGCCGCCGTTCCCGAAGCCCGCACCGCCCGGCGTCAAGCCCGCCGGAAAGCCCGGCCAGGTGAAGCCCAACACGCCGCTGCCTGGCCCGCCGCTTGGGTTTGTGACGAGTCCGGAAGACCTGCTCATCGATGCCAATGGAACACCGCAGCGCATTGACAAGGCCTATAGTTGGGATGCGCCGCTCGCCGCCCACGGGCTGATGCACATGGTCATCACCAACGCCGCCAAGAAGGACCCCTACGGCATCGAGGTCTTGTTCATGTACATGGCCAACATGAGCTGGAACTCGGCGATGAACGTGCCCGATACCATCAAGTATCTCACGCAGAAAGAGCCGGATGGTTCGTACACGATTCCGAAAATCATCTATTCCGATGCCTATGCGTCGGAGATGGTTCACTACGCCGATCTCATTTTACCCGACACCACCTATCTCGAGCGCTGGGACTGTATCTCCATGCTTGACCGGCCGATTTCCGAGGCCGATGGTCCCGCCGACTCGATCCGCCAGCCGGTGGTCGAACCTGACCGTGACGTGCGCGCCTTCCAGACCGTGCTGCTTGATCTTGGCAGCAGGCTGGGCCTTCCCGGCATGACCCGCGCCGATGGCACGGCGCGCTATCCGGGCGGCTATCCGGACTATATCGTCAATCATGAGCGCGCCCCCGGCATCGGCCCGCTGGCCGGCTATCGCGGCGCCAACGGCAAGGCGCAAGGGCGCGGCGCTGTCAATCCGGAACAGTTGCAGCACTACATCAACAATGGCTGCCACTGGTTCTACGAACTGCCCGACCACATGAAGTACTACCGCCATGTGAACTGGGCCTATCTCGACTGGGCGACGTTCTTCGGCTTCATCGGCAAGGCCGAGCCGGTGATCCACCAGCTCTACAGCGAGCCCCTGCAGAAGTTCCGTCTGGCGGCCAGGGGCCACGGCAAGATTGTTCCGCCCACGGAGCATCGCGCCCGCATCGAGGCCCATTTCGATCCGCTGCCCTTCTGGTATGCGCCGTTTGAGGGCGAGATGGTGAGCGGCAATGAATTCCCCATGCATGCGGTAACGCAGCGGCCCATGGCCATGTATCATTCCTGGGGATCGCAGAATGCCTGGCTGCGCCAGATCCTTGGCCGCAACTGGCTCTACATGGCGCGTGAGAGTGCTGCCAAGAAGGGTATTGCCGATGGTGACTGGGTGAGCGTCACCTCGCACCACGGCAAGATCAAGGCCCAGGCCAAGCTGATGGACGGCGTGAACCCCGAAACCGTATGGACGTGGAACGCCATCGGCAAGCGCTCCGGCGCGTGGAACCTTGAGAAGGGTGCTGATGAATCAGCCAAGGGCTTCCTGCTCAATCACCTGATCTCGGAATTGCTGCCCGAGCGCGAGGGCGGCTACCGCTATTCCAACAGCGATCCGGTGACGGGGCAGGCGGCGTGGTACGATCTC
>JBKJQD010000307.1:0-4152 GCA_046594125.1 Aestuariivirga sp. | reverse complement strand
GGGCTCGGGCGGGATGATGGCGGACGGCTACACCCGGGCGTCGGGCCGGATGTGCATGATGATCGCCCAGAACGGGCCGGGCATCACCAACCTCGTCACGGCGGTCAAGACCGCCTACTGGAACCACACCCCCCTCCTCCTCGTGACCCCCCAGGCCGCCAACCGGACCATCGGCCAGGGCGGCTTCCAGGAGGTGGAGCAGATGGCCCTGTTCAAGGACATGGTCGGCTATCAGGAAGAGGTGCGTGATCCCTCGCGCGTCGCCGAAGTGCTGAACCGGGTCATCATGAACGCCAAGCGCCTGTCGGCCCCGGCCCAAATCAACATGCCGCGCGATTACTTCACGCAAGTGATCGACATCGAACTCCCGTCCGTCGTCGACTTCGAACGCCCTTCCGGCGGCGAGGAGGCGATTGCGGCGGCAGCGAAACTTCTGTCCGAGGCGAGGTTCCCGGTGATCCTCAATGGTGCGGGCGTCGTTATCGGCGGCGCAATTCCGGCTTCGAAGGCACTAGCCGAACGTCTCGATGCACCGGTCTGTGTGGGCTATCAGCACAATGACGCATTCCCCGGCTCGCATCCGCTGTTTGCCGGACCACTCGGCTACAACGGCTCGAAGGCGGCGATGGAACTGATCAGCCGCGCCGACGTGGTCCTGGCGCTGGGCTCGCGCCTCAATCCGTTCTCGACGCTTCCCGGCTATGGCCTCGACTATTGGCCGAAGGAGGCGAAGATCATTCAGGTCGACATCAACCCCAACCGCATCGGCCTTACCAAGAAAGTAAGCGTCGGCATCGTCGGTGATGCCAGGAAAGTGGCGGAGAGCATTCTCGCCAAGCTGTTACCATCCGCCGGAGACGCGGGCCGTGCCGAGCGCAAGGCAACCATTGCCACCACCAAGTCGCGCTGGGCGCAAGCGCTCTCCAGCATGGACCACGAGCAGGACGATCCCGGCACCACCTGGAACGAGCGTGCCCGCGCCGCCAAGCCCAAGTGGATGAGCCCGCGCATGGCGTGGCGCGCCGTCCAGGCGGCATTGCCGAAGAACGCCATCATTTCTTCCGACATCGGCAACAACTGCGCCATCGGCAACGCCTATCCGAGTTTCGAGGAGGGCCGCAAATATCTGGCGCCCGGTCTGTTCGGCCCCTGCGGTTATGGCTTGCCGGTGATCGTCGGAGCCAAGATCGGGCGCCCGGATGTGCCGGTGGTGGGCTTTGCCGGCGACGGTGCGTTTGGCATCGCCGTCACCGAACTCACCGCCATCGGCCGCAAGGAATGGCCGGCCATCACCATGGTGGTTTTCCGCAACTACCAGTGGGGTGCCGAAAAGCGCAATTCGACGCTGTGGTACGACGACAACTTCGTCGGCACCGAGCTTGACGATGACGTGTCCTATGCCGGGATCGCCAAGGCCTGCGGGCTGCAAGGCGTCCAGGCCCGCACCATGGACGAGCTGCGCGATGCCTTGGCCAAGGCGGTTGAGGACCAGATGAAGCACGGCAAGACCACACTCATCGAAGCGATGATCAATCAGGAACTCGGCGAACCCTTCCGCCGCGACGCGATGAAGAAGCCGGTGGCAGTGGCCGGTATCAGCAAGGACGACATGCGCCCGCAGCAGGGGGCGTGAGAGGGGAAAGGTGGAGAATGATCCTCGCCCTCAATGCCGGTTCCTCGTCGCTGAAATTCGCGGTGTTCGACGCACTGACACTTCGGCTGAAGGGCCAGGTCTCCGGCATTGGCTCGATGCCGCGGCTTGAGATCGAGGGACACAAGCCCCGCGACGTAGCGGACGTCATGTCGCCCACCGATGCGCTGTTGCATATCTCTGAATGGCTGGCGGACAATGGCCATGAGCCTGACAGCTTTAAGGGTATCGGCCACCGCATCGTGCATGGCGGCACGCGTTATTTGACGCCGGTTTCCGTCGAAGACACCATCCAGCATGACCTCGAGGCGCTGAGGGCACTAGCACCTCTGCACCTGCCCTTCGGCCTTGGCGTTCTGAAAGAAATGCGCCGCATCGCGCCAGAAGTTCCGAACATCGCCTGTTTCGATACTGCGTTCCACGCCACCCAACCGGAACTTGAGACGCGGCTCCCCATCCCGCGCGGCTATTTCGACCGGGGTTACCGGCGCTACGGCTTCCACGGCCTCAACTATGAGCATGTGGTCAATGCCCTGCCGCAACAGACGGGAAAGCCCCTGCCCCGCCGCCTGTTGGCCGCGCATCTGGGATCGGGTGCATCGATGTGTGCCATCCTCGACGGCAAGAGTGTCGCCACTACCATGGGGTTCTCCACCGCCGACGGACTGGTGATGGGCACACGCACCGGCTCCATTGATCCCGGCGTGCTGGTGGCGCTGATGCGCGACGATCATCTCTCGCTCGACCAGCTTGAAGACCTGCTCTACCGCCGCAGTGGATTGCTCGGCCTCTCCGGCATCTCGCCCGACATGCGGGTTCTGCTCGCCTCGGACCGCAGCGAGGCCATCGCGGCCGTTGACTATTATTGCTATTCCGCTGCCCGCCACGCTGCGTCACTGGTGCCTGCACTGGGCGGGCTTGATGCCATCGTCTTCACCGGAGGCGTGGGCGAAAACGCCGGTCCCGTGCGAACGCGGATTCTGTCGCATCTGAAATGGCTGGGGGCTGTCGATGTCCATGTCGTTGCCGCCAACGAGGAACTGACAATCGCCCGCAACGTGGCGGACTTACTCAACTAACGACATCGCCAGCAATAGCGATCCCGTCGCCACGATGTCATCCACCGTGGCGCCGCGTGACAGGTCGGAGACCGGCTTGGCAAATCCCTGCAGGATGGGGCCAATCGCCTGGGCGCCACTGAGATATTGCGTCAGCTTGTAGGCGATGTTGCCAGCATCGAGATCGGGGAACACCAGCACGTTGGCGCGGCCCGCCACATCGCCCTGTTCCTTCATTTTCCTGGCGGCAACCGCTGGCGACAAGGCTGCATCGCCCTGCAACTCGCCATCGATCTTGAGATGCGGTGCCCGCTCCCGGGCAATGCGCAGGGCCTCGATGACTTTGTCGGCGTCCGGATGATTGCCGCTGCCTTTGGTCGAGAACGACAGCAACGCGACGCGCGGTTCCTCCCCGAGAAATTTGGCCGCACTCGCCGCCGAGGCCAATGCGATGTCAGCCAGTTGCGCCGCCGTGGGCTGCACATTGACGCCGCAGTCGGCAAACACCAATCGCCTCTCAGGCCACTGCATGAGAAAGAAACTCGACGGCGTGGCAATGCCCGGTGCCAGGCCGATGGTCAGCAGCGCCGCCTCGATAACGCGCGCCGTTGGATTGGCCGCCCCGGCCAGCATGGCTGAAGCCTCGCCCGCCGCGACCATGGCGCCGCCGCGATAGAGCGGTTTACGCAGCAGCCTGGCCGCCAAGTGATCGCTCATGGTTTCGCGCCGCGCCACCACCAGCGCGATATGGGCTGGTGATGGCTCGGGCACCTCGGCCCCGAACACGATGGCATCGGCCAGATCGTCGTCGCGAAAACGCCTGGCTGCTGCCAGGATGCGTTCATCCCCGCCCTCCGGCATGACGAGTTTCAGTTTTCGGCCCTTGATCTTTGCCTTGGCTTCGTCAATCGCACTCATTCGGATCACCCTTGAACTGGCCCCATGTGAGCAGAAGAAAACAGCGAAATCCACCGTGGACTGACCATCACTCGCGCTTGGGTAGAGCCTGAAACTTTCACAATCCTGCCTGCCCTTCGCCACAATCACCCGGCACTTTACCGGTTGTTAACCAATAACACGTGCAGCGGGACGGCTTGGCCGGTGAGGGAGTGAAGCGGGCATGAAGCATGCCATCGCCATCGCTTTGGCAACGATCATATCGCTCTTTCTGCCGAACGCCTTGCTGGCGGACGGCAAACCCTTGACGCTGGGCCTCATCGCCGATGGCCCCTACCGCACGGCGCTGGCGCTGCGCATCGCGCGTGCCGTCGATCATGTCGATGGCCTGCGCGTTCTTCCGGTGATCGGCGCAAGTCCGGCGCAGGATCTGGCCGACCTCGCCGAACTTCGCGGCATCGACCTGGCGTTGGTGCCCTCGGACAGCCTTGCATTCATGCGCGGCGGTTCCAAGGTTTTCGCCGCGCATGAATGCAAGGCTGTCCG
>JBKJQD010000256.1:0-3344 GCA_046594125.1 Aestuariivirga sp. | reverse complement strand
AAAGAAGAAGAGTTCCACGAAAAAATAGGAGATGTTTCGATGTCCGCACCGCGCGTCATGATCACCGCCGCCGCCGACGGCATTGGCCGGGCCATCGCCAAGGCCTTTGCCGCCGATGGCGCCCGCGTCCACATCTGCGACGTCAATGAAGCGGCGCTTGCAAAGTTCCGCGAGGATTTCCCGGAGATCGCCGCAACCCATGTGAACGTCCGCAGCGAAGGCGAGATCGATGCCTGGTTCGACGATGCGCTGGAGGATCTGGGCGGCCTCGACGTGCTGGTGAACAATGCCGGCATCAAGGGGCCTACCGCCCAGGTTGACGACATCGAACTGGACGACTGGCGCGAATGCCTGGAGATATGCCTCGACTCGCATTTTCTCTGTGCCAGACGCGCCGCTCCGGTGATGAAGGCCAACAAGTCGGGCGCCATCATCAACATCTCATCGACCGCCGGTCTCTATGGCTTCGGCAACCGCACACCCTATGCGGCGGCGAAATGGGCGGTGATCGGCTTGACCAAGTCGCTGGCCGTCGAACTCGGCCCCCACAACGTGCGCTGCAATGCCATCTGCCCGGGCGCTGTGAAGGGCAACCGCATCGACCGCGTCATCCAGGGTGAAGCCGACATGCGCGGTGTGGCCTTCGACGTCGTGGCCAAGGAAATGGTGTGGTCGCAATCGATCTCGCGTTTCGTCGAGCCCGATGAAATCGCCGACATGTGCCTCTATCTGGCATCGCCCGCAGCCAGGATGGTGAACGGCCAGGCCATTGCCGTCGACGGCCACATCGAAACCATGCACATCAGGTAGCCAATGGACTTTGCACTTTCCGAAGAACAGCGGATGATAATCAAGACGACGCGCGATTTCGTCGTCAATGAGCTTTATCCCCACGAAGCCGAAGTCGAGGAGACCGGCGTTCTGCGCCATGATCTGCGCGACGCGATCAAGGCCAAAGCCATCGAGGCCGGCCTCTATGCCGCGAACATGCCAGCCGAAGTGGGCGGCGCCGGCTTGGATACGGTCACCTGGGTGCTTTACGAAAAAGAACTGGGCCGCGCCAACTACGCGCTGCATTGGACGTGCGTGGCAAGACCCTCAAACATCCTGATGGCCTGCGAAGGTGAACAGCGCGAGACATATCTTTTTCCCGCCGTGCGTGGCGAAAAATCCGATTGCCTCGCCATGACCGAACCCGGCGTCGGCTCCGACCTGCGCGGCATGAAGACCTTCGCGAGGGCCGATGGCGATGATTTCGTCATCAACGGCACCAAGCATTTCATCAGCCATGCCGATGAAGCGAGCTTCGTCATCCTCTTCGCCGCAACCGGCGAGGAAGACACACCGCGTGGCAAGAAGAAGCTGATCACCGCATTCCTGATCGACATGGGAACGCCGGGTTTTTCCGTGCGCGCCGGATACAAGAACGTCTCACACCGCGGTTACAATAACTGCATTCTCGAATTCAATGACTGCCGCGTGCATAAGTCGCAAGTCCTCGGCGAGGTCCACAAGGGCTTCGAAGTGGCCAACGACTGGCTCGGCGCCACACGGCTTCAGGTCGCCTCCACCTGCATCGGCCGCGCCGAGCGCGCCCTGGAACACGCCAAGCAATATGCGGTGGACCGCCAGCAGTTCGGGCAACAGATCGGCAAGTTTCAGGGCGTGTCCTTCAAGCTCGCCGACATGGCGCTCGAACTGAAGGCCGCCGAATTGCTGACTCTGGAAGCCGCCTGGAAGTTTGACCAGAAGACCGTGACCGACATGGACATGGCCATGGCCAAGCTCAAGGCCACCGAGATGCTGGCCTTCGTGGCGGACGAAGCAATCCAGATTCATGGCGGCATGGGGTTGATGAGCGACCTGCCGCTCGAACGCATCTGGCGCGATGCCAGGGTGGAGCGCATCTGGGAAGGCACCTCCGAAATCCAGCGGCATATTATTTCCCGCGCGCTGCTCAGGCCGCTGGGAGGGTGAATGGTTCCGCGCGACCTCTCCCGCCTGCTCAACCCAAAATCCATCGCTTTCATTGGCGGTGCTGAATGTGACGTCGCCATCAGCCGCACCCGGGCGCTGGGCTTTGCCGGCAAGATTTACGCAATCCACCCCAAGCGCGAACAACTGGGCGGCATCGCCACGCTGAAATCGGTGGGCGATATAGATGGCCCTGTCGATGCCGCCTTTATCGCGGTGAAGCGCGAGCCTACCATCGAGATCGTCCGTACACTGAGGGCCACGGGCTGCGGCGGGGCGGTGATCTATGCCTCAGGCTTTGCCGAAACCGGCGACCATCATCTGCAGGATGAACTTCTCGCCGCCGCCGATGGCATGGCGCTGATGGGTCCGAACTGCTACGGCTTCGTCAACGCCCTGTCGCGCGCCGCACTGTGGCCCGACGAGCACGGCCTCGAACCCATCGCCCGTGGCGTGGCGATGATCACCCAGTCGGGCAACATCGCCTGCAACTTCACCATGACCAGACGGGCGCTGCCGGTCGCTGGCGTCTTCGCCATCGGCAACCAGGCCGATGTTGATATGGCGCGAATGGTCGAAGCTCTCGCAACCGACGACCGCATCACCGCCATCGGCCTCCATATCGAAGGCCTGCCCGATGTCACCGCCTTCGCCCGTGCCGCGATGATTGCCCGCGAATATCGCAAGCCCATCATCGCGCTGAAAACCGGGCGCTCCGTACAGGGCGCCAAGGTGGCCATGAGCCACACTTCGTCACTGGCCGGCGCCGACACGCTCTATGACGCGCTCTTCGAGCGCTATGGCATCGCCCGCATGACATCGGTCTCGGCCTTCGTGGAGACTCTGAAATTCCTCCACCACGGCGGCGCTATCCGCGACTCGCGCCTTGTCTCGATGAGCTGTTCGGGGGGCGAAGCGGCCCTCGTCGCCGACATGGCGATCGAGCGCAACGTCTCCTTCCCGCCCTTCGATGACTGCACCAAGCCCAAGGTCGCGGCGACCCTCAACGAATATGTCACCATCGACAATCCTCTCGACTATCACACCTTCATCTGGAACCAGGAAGACAAGCTGACCGCCACTTTCTCGGCGGTGCTGGGCGGCGGCTACGACGTCGCCATGCTGATCCTCGACGTGCCGACGCATCCAAAGATGAAGCCCGACACCTGGGCCGTCACCGCCCGGGCCCTTATGAATGCAGCAGATGCGACCAAGGCCCGCGCCGCCATGGTGGCGACCCTCGCTGAAGGCATGCCGCTGGCGCTGGCCGAGGAACTTTCGGCCCACGGCGTTGCCCCGATGATCGGACTGGACGATGCGCTGATCGCCTTCGAGGCGGCAGCCGTCATCGGCCGCAACTGGGCCAGGCG
>JBKJQD010000465.1:0-8612 GCA_046594125.1 Aestuariivirga sp. | reverse complement strand
ACACGGGCGCCCGCTCCGGAAAGCACGGCTTTAAGGGTTTCGAATATGGCGCGGGCCTGGGACGCCATGTCGGTTCCCACCAACCTGCCCGCGTCATCGACCGGCAGGATGCCGCCGATGAAAAGAAGATCCCCGGCGCGCACCGCCTCCGTCGCGGCATTTCCGTTCCGTTCGCCATGGCGGTTAAACGCTATGAGTTCTTTTTTCAAAATCCGGCCCTTTGGTTGGCGCCGCAAACCTGGCCGGCGCTGATTTTCGTTCAAATCGGACAGCGCGGCGCAGGCGGCTGCAAAATCGCGCTATCAAGTCTCCTCGCTTACTGGTAAGTCAGTTTTTTGTCAATCAGGCTTGTCTCTGTTCAGCAGGAAATTGCTCATGACCCGTCAAAAACTGCGGATTGCGCTCGCCGGCGCTGGGTCGTTCGGCCGGGAACATTTGAGAACGTTGTCCGCTTTGCCGGATGTGGAGATCGTCGGCATCGCCGATACGAACCCGGACGCCGCGCATGACGCCGCCAAGCAGTTCGATTGCCCATTTGCCGGAAGCGATGCGGTGGCGATGATCCAGCACTTGCGTCCGGACGGGTTCATCGTCGCCACGCCTGGACACACTCACGTGGCGCTGACCTTGGCGGCACTTCGCCTCGACATTCCGGTGCTGCTGGAAAAACCGGTTGGACTTTGCGCCGCAGATGCCGACGTGCTGATCGCAGCGGAACAGAAGAGTGCCGGGTTTGTGCTGCCCGGACACATCCTCCGGTTCTCCACGGCCTATGGCGAAGTCGCCCGCGTCGTTCGCGCCGGCGAGATCGGACCGGTACTCTCAATCAGCATGCGCAATCATCGCGATGAAACCCACGTAACGCGCTATCCCGACATCGATCCGGTGCTGATGACGATGGTGCACGACATCGACCAGGCGCTATGGATCACCGGGGCGCCGCTGGTCTCGGTATTGGCGCTCCGCCGCCCGGAGAACACGGCTCGATCCGAGACGCTGGTGACCGGAACCGGCGCGCGCGGCTGCATGTGGCATATTTCGAATGCATGGACATTTCCGACGCTCGCGGCTCCTGCCGACCGTATCGAAGTGATCGGTGAGCAAGGCGCCGTCGAAATGGAACTGGGCCGGTACATCCGGGTGTTCGGGAAAGACTTTCGCGAAATCGGTTTGCCTCCTGCGGCAGAGGACGACATGCTGAGGTCCGAAATCGCGTATTTCACCGGCTGCATCACGCAAGGGCGAAAGCCTGCGGTGGTGACTCTGGATGACGCCCGTCTCGGCCTCCTCGCGGCTGATGCAATTCTCGAATCGCTGCGCACCGGCGCGTTGGTGCGGCCGTGATCCTGGCCGATGCGCACCTGCATCTTTTCCGCAATGGATATCCCGGTATCCATGGCGAAAGCCTGTTGCGTCCGGACATCGAAGTTTACGAGAAGCTGCGCAGCGTGCACGAAATCGCAGCGGGGCTTGTCGTGGGGTACGAGGGCGAAGGCATCGACCCTTGGAACAACGCCTACATCCGGGAACTGGCGGCGGAACGCCCATGGATGCATACGTTGGCGTATGTCGACGCCCACTCCTCGCCCTCGTCGGACATTTTCAAGTCAATTCTTGAAAGCGGCCATGCCGGCATCGCTCTCTATACAACCGATGCCGCGACGGGGAGTGCCGCGGCCGACTGGAAGGCTTCGGCCTGGCGCGTCTTGCACCACGGAGGCGCTCTGGTCTCCCTCAATGCAGTACCGGAAACTTTGCCCTTGCTCTCACCGGTCATCGAGGATTTTCCGGGCTGCATGTTCCTGGTGTCGCATATGGGGCTGCCGGGGAGTTACCGGATTCCTCCCGGGATAGCGGCAGCCGAAGAGCGGTTGATGCCCCTGCTACGGCTGGCCGTGCTGCCAAACGTCGTGGTGAAGATATCAGCGCCGTATGCGATCAGCGATCCAGCCTACGCCTATCCACATGTGGCAGCGGAGCCATATATGGATCTCATCCTCGAGCGTTTCGGCGTGGAGCGCTGCGTGTGGGGCTCGGACTTCAGCCCGGCGCTCGACCACGTGTCCTTCGCCCAGACGATCACCTACCCGTGGCTTGAGCGGCTTCCGGATGCGGACCGGGCGCTGGTGATGGGCGAAAATCTTCTGTGCCTGCTCAACCGCGCAAAGATATAGCCGACACTGACTATCGGTCCATCGCGTTGTCGATCACCCGTACCAGCGCAGCTGCGGCATCGCCGTCCAGCGCGCCAAATTCCAGGTTGCAGGTGAAAAATCCCCGCGGCGGAATCATCCGGATGTGACCCTTGGCCTTCTCGGCGGCGTACCCGTCCGCCTCGGCGGTTGCGGGCAGCATGAGGCCCAGCGCGTCGAGGTCGCCGTTGCGCGTCATCCAGCGCACCGCGCAGGGCAGCTCCTCCGGCCGGTGGCTGATGAAATCAGCGGTGCCGTCGGCATGAAGCTGCATGGCGTGCGCCCAGCCCGAAACATCGGAGCGGCAGTCCATGGCAAAAACGATCTCCGGATCGATGGCACTTTCCGTCATACCTTCGGCGCCGATCGCGCGGTGAAGGACCGGATTGGCACGCAGCGCGTCAAGAAGCTGGCGGTGCTGTTCCATGGCGAGGAACCCCGGAGGCGGATTCAACCTCAGGCGCACGGAGCCGGGATCATCCGGCACGGTATCGATCAACCGGGCGTGGTCGGCTGGCCGAAAATTCACATGCACGAGATACATCAGTTCCATTGGACTGTGCTTCAGGTTTTGAATCTGCAGGGTGGCGCGGATTCTGCTGCTGGCGGCATGCAGCTTGATCATCGGTCGCGCGACGTAGTGATGCTGAAATGCGACGGCGTGACGATAAGACCCGGTCATGCCGAGAAACGGGCCATCGCTGTCGATGCCAGTGACAAGGCTCGCGTCCTGATAGTTGGCGTTGGGCAATTCGCCGTGCAGGGGATGACTGTCCGCCGGCCCGGGATTACCCATCGCGGTTGCGCCGCAATGGATGAAAAATGCGCCGTAGGTGGAAAGATAATCGGAGGTTTGCACCGGTTCGCTGAAGATCGATTTCATCGTCAGGGTACGGCCAAGGAACCGTGCGTCCCAAATCTGCTGGCCCTGGAACGGCAGGACGATGATATGCCCCATATCGTTGGCTAATCGAAGTGCGGCGACGCCCCCGCGGTAGCGCCAGACCGAGGCAGTCAAGCCGCCGAAACCGGCGAGCGTCGTTTCAGCTTCGGGAAAATGCACGTTGCGCAGATCGATGATCGTTTCAGTCATGCGTGCCGCTCCTGGCCCAGACAATAGCATCGGCGGGCGGCCATGACAGTTTTACTTCACCGCCGATCACCAGGCTTCGCGCCTCGGCGTCCCGCAGTTCGGCCCAGATGGTGCAATTCGTCGAAGTGACCGAGCCCACCCGCACACTGTTGCCGAGATAGACGATTTCGATGATCCGGGCACTGATCATGGGCCTTTCGCCAGCAGCCTTTACGGCGGGATGAATGCTGATGGCTTCCGGACGCACCGAGAGAGTTCCGCCCACGCCGACGGCAACGAGGCCAGCCGCATCGCCAGTGGCCCTTTCACCACTACCGATATCGAGCGTTGCCATGCCGCTGTCAATGGCGATGACCGTGCCTTTGATTAAGTTGGTCTGCCCGATGAAGTCGGAGACATACATCGAGGCTGGCTGGGTATAGATTTCGCGGGGCGGCGCAAACTGGATAATGCGACCCTGGTTCATGATCGCAATGCGGTCCGACATGACAAGAGCCTCGGTCTGGTCGTGGGTGACGAAGATGAAGGTGGCGCCCAAACTGCGCTGGATGGCGCGAAGCTCCAGTTGCATCTGCTGCCGGAGTTTCAGGTCAAGGGCTGAAAGCGGTTCATCGAGAAGCAGGACCTTGGGCTCGGCGGCGAGCGCGCGCGCCAAGGCCACGCGCTGGATCTGTCCGCCGCTGAGTTCCGTTGCGTTGCGCCCGGCCAGGCCTTCCAGCCGGACCAGTGCGAGCATCTCGGCGACGCGCGCGGCGATGCGCGGCTTCGGCCATTTGCGCAGCTTCAGGCTATAGCCGATGTTATCGAAGACATTCATGTGCGGAAACAAGGCACCGCGCTGAAACACCAGGTTGGTGGGACGAACATGCGGCGGCATGGCCGTGACATCCTCGCCGTGGATAAAAACACGGCCTCGCGTCGGATATTCGAAACCAGCGGCAATGCGCAGCAGGGTTGACTTGCCACAGCCGCTGGCACCGAGCAGCGATACGAACTCATTGTCCCGAACTTGCAGGTTGATTTGCTCGAGTGCGGCGATGTTCCCGAAGTTCTTGCTGACATCGACGATTTCGACCGCGGGTCTCATCACACCGCCTTCCGGCCAAGAAGATTGGACGCAAAAACCAGGCATACCAGGGCCGCGAGAAGCATTGTGGCGATGGCATTGATCGATGGATCGATGCCGCGCCGCATGAGTCCCCAGACCAGAACGGGCACCGTCTGCTGACTACCGATAGTGAACCAGGTCACGACGAATTCATCCAGTGACAGCGCCGCGGCCAGCAGAGCGGCGCCGATGACCGACTGCCGGATCAGCGGAAAGGTGATGTCGAGAAAGGTGCGGAACGGCGTGGCACCGAGGTCGCGGGCAGCTTCCATGATGGTGAAATCAAAATTTTCAAGCCTGGCATTCATGGTGAGGATGACGAAGGGAAGGCAGACCAGGACATGACCAGCGGCGGCATTCCATAAGCCCTGGCGAAAGCCGATTGCCTGGAAGACCACAGCGAGCGATATACCGATGACGAGCAGCGGCACGACAGCGGGAAGCAGGCCTGCACCCAACAGCAGGTGGCGGTCCCGCGGGCGCTTCAGCTTCACCAAACCGAACGCAAAGGTGGTGCCAAGCGCACTGGCGACGATTGCCGACACGAGAGCGAGAACAAGGCTGTTGCGCAGCGCCGTCAGCATCAGCGGATTGGACCAGGCACTTGCGTACCAGCTCAGCGAAAGGCCCTCGATCGGAAAGCCCAGCCGCGGCGAGGTCGTAAACGAGAAGAGCACGATCACCAGGATTGGCGCATAGAGATAAAGCAGGACGAGCAACACGAAGCCCCGCGCCAAAAGCCGATTTGCATTTATTACCATGCCGCAAACCGGCGCAGGAGCGCGACGCCCGCGGAATAAATCGTGAGTACCGCGGCAATCGTCACGAAAGCGAGCGCGGCGCCGAGCGGCCAATTTGAGCCCACGCCACGAAACTGATCGGCGATGACATTGCCGATCATCAGGCTCTGGGCGCCGCCGACCAGAGCCGGCGTGACGAAGTCACCAGCGGCGAGAAAGAACGCGAAGGCAAAGCCAGCGCGTACGCCGGGCAGCACCATCGGCAGGAGAATGGTGCGGATGAGATGGCCGCCACTGGAACCGAGATCGCGCGCGGCCTCGAGATGATCACGCGAGACATTGCACATTGCGGAATAGATCGGCAAGACGGCCAGAGGCAACAGCAGGCCGGTCAGAGTGACCACTACCGCGAAGTTGCTGTAAATCAAGAACGCCAGGGGCTGATCGGTGAGGCCAAGCCACTGGAGCATGGCGTTGAGCAGGCCCTGCTTTCCAAGGATCGTGCGCCAGGCGTAAATCCGCACGAGATAACCGCTGAACATCGACAGGAGGATGAGTTGCAGAACCAGGCGGGCCCGCCGTTCGAACACAAACCGCATCAGATAGGACAAGGTGAACGCCAACGGCATTACGATTGACGCGGTAATCAATCCGAGAATGATGGTTCTGAAGATGAGCGCGCGATACAGCGATGAAGCCGCGATCCTGGCGTAGTTCGAAAGGGTGAAATCCGGGATCATGTCGAACCCCTCGGCCCGCCAGAAGCCGAGGACGAAGAGGCAGACCATCGGTACGGCGAAGCATGCCGCATAAAAGGCGATCGTCGGCGAAAGCATCCGGAACGCGGGCCAATTCGCGCCAGAGAAGGACTTGCCGCGAAAATACGAGCGCTCCACCGTCACGGACGTCTGGAACTCTACGAAGCCTTGAAGGTTTGCCAGGCTTCGACCCATGCAGCGGCGGCGACAATATCTCCATCCGCTGTTTGTGGCGGGACGACCGTCTGGGTACCCAGTATACCGCCGCCGGGTTGCCGGACAGTATTGTAATCGTACAGGGCCTTGGCCACCGGAGTCAGGAGGTCATAGGCCTTTTCCACGGTGGCGCCGGAGCCTAGTTCCGTGGCGAGGGCTGCGTTGGATTCGGCCGAAGTCATGAAATCGAGATAGGCATAGGCGTTGTCGGCGCCGGGTGCATCCACCGCCAACGCGTAGGAGTCGGACCAGAAGAACGTACCATCGTCGGCAGGCGTGCCTAGAACCAGGGTGACGCCCTTGCCCTTGGCGATGATTGTCTGATAGGCCCAGCCGCCCAGCCCTATCGAGCCATCGCCGCGGATCAGGACATCCGCCATGTCGCCCAGCGACGCGCCGATCGTCACCACGTTGGGCTTTATGGTGAGCATGGCGGCCAGGGACTTTGCCAATTCGCCGGCGGTGAGCCGGCTCGGATCCTTGATCCCGAGCGATTTCGCAAACAGCCAGATGTTGCCGAAGGGATCGTCGAGCAGCACCAGTTCTCCCTTGTATTTGGGATCGGCAAAATCGGTGTATTTCGGCGGCAGTTCCTTCCACTTGGCGGGATTGTAGATGCACGGCTCGTCGCCCCAGATTATCGGCACGCCGTAAGTCTTGCCATCCCGGACCAGCCAGGGTGCATCTTTGAAGGCCGGGAAGAGGCCTGCCGCATTGGGAATGCGGCTCATGTCGAGGGACTGGAAAAGTTCAGTCTTCGAGTCGATGACGGAGCGCTGGAAATCCTTGTTCATGGTGAGGATGTCCATGGAGCCGCGCCCACCGGTATTAAACCGGGTCAGCGTTTCATCGGCTGCGCCGGCGAAGGAGGCATTGAGCTGAATATTGTTCTTTTCCAGGAACGGTTTGGCGACATTCTGTCCCTGCTCGCCGTCATAGCCAAAAAAGTTCAGCGGGCCGCCAAGTTCCTTGGCCTGCGCCGGATCGCCGCGAAGCGCCCCCGAACCAATAAAGCTTATCGTGGCCATTCCCGCGGCGCCGTGGAGAAAACTGCGGCGGCTGGCTCTCCGGTTCAACCTGCCGTCCAAGAGGCTTTTCACAAATGTGTTCACGGCGGTGCTCCCCATTGCCAAAAGTACGAAGCAGGATCGAGGGCCAAGCTTTCCCGGGTCAGCACAAATGACCGACACGTATTGATTGGACATCGGGATGTGATGTGCTAACTTACATGCAAGTCAGTATCATCCTGTTCCGCCCGTGTCAACGGAACCTTGAGGCACCAACCGGGTGCGTCCGGCGGCCCGGTCGGTGATTTCAATCCGCCCAACCGCTGGCGTTCGCATGAAGCGCGACCAAATCGCTAGCGAAGCGAGTTACCACACGGTATGATGAACAAAAGTCAGGCAAATGGAGAATCTGCAATGCGGGAACGCGTCAAATCGCTGGCGTTGAACCTGCTGATTCAGCATGGATATCGCGGTGTGAGCTTTGGCGTGCTGGCCAAATCGCTCGGCACGACGCGGGCCAACATTCACTATCATTTCGGTAACAAGGAAAGCCTGGTCGAGGAGGTCCTCGAGGATTACGTTGAGGCTACGCTGGCGGCGCTGAAAGGCGTATGGACGGCGCCTGACAAGACTTTCACCGGCAAGATCGACGCCATGGTCGACTACAGCCGCAAGCGATATACGAAATACAACTCAGCGTCGAACAAGGGCCGCCCGTGGAGCCTGATCGCGCGCATGCGGCAGGACAGCGACGTGCTGACGGCCAAGGGAAGGTATGCCCTGCAGCGCTTTGGCCGCGAACTCAATGCCTGCATCGCCAACGCCATCGAGGATGCCAAGGCTCGCCAGGAGCTTAGCAGTTACACCCCAGTCGAAGACGTGGCTCTGCAACTCGTGAGTATTGCCAACAGCGCCGGGCCGATTACCCAGGATGCGGGGGATTTCGACCGGCTGGAACAGCTTTATGCGGCTTTCACGCGCATTCTGATGGGCGCGTTCGGACACAAGGTAGCGAGCAAACCCGCCGCGCGAAAGCGGGCCTCGCGCTGAACGCACATTACCGGACACCGCGCTGCTAACCGGTGGTGTTCGCCGTCGTCCGTTTCAGCGCCGTCACATCGATTTCAATTTTGAGCCGTGAATCGAGCAATGCAGCGACGCAGATCGTCAGCGCTGGACCAACAGGCGCGAAGTAATGCCCGAGCACCGGCGCTATCGCAGCCTCGTCGGCGGGATCGGTCATGATGATGCGGGCGCGCACGACGTCCGCGAATGATGCGCCGGCTTCCTTCAGAGCCCAATTGATCGTACGAAAACACAAGTGCACCTGCGCCACGGCATCGGCGGGAATTGCACCGGTATCGGGATCGCGCCCGGTCGTTCCGGAGACGAACACCCAGTCGCCAGCCACCAAGGCACGCGAATAGCCAATCCGCTTCTCGTAGTCCGACCCAGAGGAAATTCTGCGTCGCATCATTCGCTCCTTCCACGATAAGCG
>JBKJQD010000187.1:0-4307 GCA_046594125.1 Aestuariivirga sp. | reverse complement strand
CACACCGCTTCGGGGGAAGGGTCACATGGGTCAAATCTCAATGGAAATTATGTGCCTGCTTGGGTCAGTTCCAAGTGGAAATCAACAGTCGAGGCCAAGCGGGCGGGGCTGGGCCATACGTCCGGGCTGGGGCAGGCCAAGGACTATTCCGGCAGGCTCAAGGCGCGCTTCGCCTATGCCACCAATGGGCTTGGCTGGTACGAGGCCGACATGCATTCGGGGAAAGAAGGTGACTTCCAACCTTTCCCGACGCCTGATGATCTGTGGCAGCGCTGCTTCGCTATTCAAAGCCAGTGGCGCAACCGTTTCGGTGCGGTGCCTTTCGAGACGGCGGGCGGCAAGTGGGAACTCCGTTATTACCAGCACAATGCCATCAATGCGGCGCTGGAAGCCATAGGCGCTGGCAAGACCCGCATCCTGCTGACGCTGGCCACCGGGCACGGGAAAGACCGCCATCGCCTTCCAGATCGCCTGGAAGCTGTTCCATGCCCGCTGGAACCTCTCCGGCGAACCGACGCGCCGCCCGCGCATCCTGTTCCTCGCTGACCGCAACATTCTCGCCGATCAGGCCTATAACGCTTTTGCCGCCTTCGATGCCAATGCCATCACCCGCATCGACCCTGCTGCGATCAGCAAGAAAGGTGGCGTGCCGAAGAATGCCAGCGTGTTCTTCACCATCTTCCAGACCTTCATGACCGGCGAGGGCAAGCCCAGCTTCGAGGGTTATCCGCCCGACTTCTTCGACTTCATCGTCATTGACGAATGCCACCGGGGCGGGGCCAAGGACGAAAGCGAATGGCACGGTATTCTCGAATATTTCGCGCCTGCCGTTCAGTTGGGCCTGACCGCCACGCCGAAACGCAAGATCAATTCCGACACCTACACCTATTTCAAAGAGCCGATTTACACCTACTCCCTGAAAGAGGGAATCGAGGATGGCTACCTGACCCCGTTCAAGGTGCGGCAGATGGCCAGCACCATCGACGAATATGTCTATGACCCGGCGGACGACGTGGTGTCCGGCGAGGTCGAAGAAGACAAGACCTATGCGGAAGCCGACTTCAACACCAGGATCGTGATTGAGGCGCGGGAACGGAGCCGGGTGGCGGAGTTCATGGGGCAGATCGACCAGCGCCACAAGACGCTGGTGTTTTGCGCAACCCAGCTTCACGCGGCACGGGTGCGGGACTACATCAACCAGATCAAGACCAATCCGAACCCCAATTATTGCCACCGGGTGACGGCGGATGACGGCAAGCTGGGCGAAGCGCACCTCCGCGCCTTTCAGGACAATGACAAGACCATCCCGACGATCCTGACCACCTCGCAAAAGCTTTCAACCGGCGTCGATGCCCGCAACGTCCGCAATATCGTATTGATGCGCCCGATCCGCTCGATGATTGAGTTCAAGCAGATCATCGGGCGTGGCACCCGTACCTATGACGGCAAGGACTTCTTCACGATCTGGGATTTCGTGAAGGCCTATGAACACTTCAACGACCCGGAATGGGATGGCGAACCCGCCGAACCGATGGACCCGCCACCGAAAGGGCCGGAACCCCGGAGTCGCCAGAGCCTCCAGAACCTCCGGAACCGCCCGAAGGTGGTGAGGAAACGCCGCCGAAGATCGTGATCAAGCTGGCGGACGGCAAGGAACGTTCGATCCAGTACATCGCCACGACCACCTATTGGGGACCGGACGGCAGGCCCATGTCGGCCCAGCAATTCCTGGAGCGGCTGTTCGGCGATCTTTCCAGTCTGATCCTGGACGAAGACCAACTCCGCAAGCAATGGAGCGACCCCGACCAGCGCGAGCGATTCGTCGCCTTATTGCAACAGCGCGGCTATGATTCCGACAAGCTGGACGGCATGCGCCGCCTGATCGACGCGCCCGACAGCGACCTGTACGACGTCTTGTCCTATATCCGCTTTTCCAACCCGCCGAAGACCCGCACCGAACGCGCCGACAGTGTGGAGGCGGTGGGTCTTGCGGCAACTGAAGGCGAGATGCGGGATTTCCTGATCGGCGTCCTGAAGGCCTACCGCGACAATGGTGAATCGGAATTAGGCCGGAACAAGCTGAGTGCTTTCCTCACGGCGCGATATGGCACAATCGCCGATGCCAAGGCCAAGCTGGGTGATATTGCGGCCATTCGCGTTGCCTTCTTCGATGTACAGCGGGAATTGTACGCCCAATAGAAAACGCCATTCCGATTGTCCGCATCCCATGTGATCTCGCCGAAGAAAGTCTGGACGGCAATATTCGTGCGAAAATTGGGTCAGATGGTTGCCAATTGGTTGCCAGCGACATGTCAGGGGATTGACCGCCCGTACCGAGTAGTAATTAACTTTTAATTTCAATGATTTATGGCGCACCCGACAGGAGTCGAACCTGTGACCTCTGCCTTCGGAGGGCAGCGCTCTATCCAGCTGAGCTACGGGTGCCGATGCTTGCCTGCGATCATATAGCCGAAGCGGGTGGGGCTTCGCAATGGCCGGGCGGCGAAATCGCGGCTAGACAGGACGTGGCCGCAAGCAAGGGGGATCGATCATGAAGGCTGCGATGTTCGAGAGGTTCGGCGGGCCGCTGACAGTGCGCGACGTGGCCGATCCGCTGTGCCCGGCCGATGGCGTGGTGGTCGAGGTCAAGGCCTGCGGCGTCTGCCGGTCGGACTGGCATGCCTGGCGGGGGTCTGATCCCGATGTCGCGGCACCCCATGTTCCGGGCCACGAACTGGCCGGCGTGGTGATCGCCACCGGGCCCCAATGCCAGCGCTTCCGCAAAGGCGACCGGGTGACCGCACCTTTCATCATCGCCTGCGGCGATTGCCCGGATTGCCGCGGCGGCGATGCCACCGTGTGCAATCATCAATATGTGGTGGGCTTCTCGGGCTGGGGCGCCTTTGCCGAGGCGATTGCCGTGCCGCGCGCCGATTTCAATCTGGTGCGGCTGCCGGATGGCATGGATTTCGCCGAAGCCGCCGCCATGGGCTGCCGCCTGACCACGGCATTTCGTGGCCTTGTCGACCGGGCGCAACTGAAGCCCGGCGAATGGCTGGCGATTCATGGCTGCGGCGGCGTCGGCCTTTCCGCCGTGATGGTCGCCGCCGCCGTGGGCGCCCAGGTGCTGGCCGTCGATGTCAATGATGAGGCGCTGGCCCTGGCGCGGCAATTGGGCGCCACGGTAACGCTCAATCCCAAATCCTGTGGCGATACGGCAGAGGCGGTGCGCGAGATTACAGGCGGCGGCGCCCATGTGTCGATTGACGCGTTGGGCATCACCGCCACTTTCCACAATTCGATCCGCGGTCTGCGCAAGCTTGGCCGCCATGTGCAAATTGGCATGCCGCTCGAGGAACATGCGATGCCAACCGTGCCGTTGCTCGAAACCGTCTATGCGCGGCAGATTTCCATCATGGGCACGCGCGGCATCGCCGCCAGCCGCTTTCCGGCCCTCCTCGGCATGATCGCGGCGGGCAGGCTTCAGCCATCGCGCCTGATCACTAGGCGGATCGCTCTCTCCGGGGCAGGCGCAGCACTGACTGCGATGAACGGTTATGCAGGGGTGGGCGTGACGGTTATCGACAAGCTTTCAGACTGACTGGCACCTGCCGTGCAGGTGAGCCTTGCAGAAGCAGAAAATTGTCCCGTGGCGGGACGGCAAGGAACTGGTCATGACATCCACCTCATCCAAGCCCCGGGTCGACTGGGTCGATTATGCCAAGGGACTGTGCATCATCCTGGTGGTGATGATGCATTCGACACTGGGTGTCGAGAAAGCGGCGGGCGGCGTTTCCTGGCTCAACGGCTTCATTGAATGGGCGAGGCCCTTCCGCATGCCCGACTTCTTCCTGATCTCGGGCCTGTTCCTGTCGGCGCGCCTCGACCGGCCATGGCAGTCCTATTTCGACAGCAAAGTTCTGCATTTTATCTATTTCTATGTTCTGTGGATGACCATCCAGTTCGCCACCAAGGGCTATGGCATCTATCAGGAAACCGGCGCCGTGGGTCTGGTGCAGTCCTATCTCATGGGCTTCATCGAGCCCTTTGGAACGCTGTGGTTTATTTACATGCTGGCGGTGTTCTTCGTGGTGGTGAAGGCGTTGCGCCATGTGCCGGCCTGGATCATCTTCGTGGCGGCGGCGCTTCTCGAAATCGCGCCCATCGATACTGGCCATATCCTCATCGATGAATTCGCCTCGCGCTTCGTCTATTTCTTCACCGGCTACTGGCTGGCGCGGCAGGTCTTTGCCTTTGCCAGCGGAGTGGATCGTAAATCCATTGCGGCCATCGCGGCGGGCCTGTTC
>JBKJQD010000144.1:0-7207 GCA_046594125.1 Aestuariivirga sp. | reverse complement strand
CTTCACCAAGGTCATCGGCCGCGACGTGAAATCGCCGGTCCACATTCTGCGCTATGGTCTCGATCATTCACCGCGCGCCGCAATTCTTATCGCCGAGCGTGCCGAAAGCGTGCTGGCGGCCCTGACACAGAGTTATGATGTGGTGATCGTCCACTTGGGCGAAGCCCAGAACGATACGCCGGTCCTGCTGCACAAATGCGAGGCGGCGCTCATTCTGGCACCGCTCAAGAACCTCAGCGAAGCCAGCGAGGCCGTGCATGTTCTCCTGTCAACAGGCCTCGCCGCCGCCCGTCATGTGCTGGTCGGCCCGCCGTCATCAGCAGACGGCGGCGCCGCGGCATTCACGCTTGAGGCCGCCAACGCCTAACCTTGCCGGCTGCCGCGCAGGCCGCGGCGGATGGTGTTGGCCAGCGCCATGAGGGCTGGGGTTTCCTTGACGATGCGTTTGAGTGCCAGCCGTGCGGCGATCACCGTGGTCACGGCAAAACCGGCCAAGCTGCGCGCCGAAATATGATTGAAGAGTTGGATCGTGTCGTCGGCCCAGCTTTCTTTGTAGCGGTTGCTGCCCGCCGAAAAATCCAGATTGTTCAGGCCGCGCAGGCAACAAGCCTCGATAGTTTTGCGCAAGGCCAAGTCACCCGGTGAATATTTACGCGAGGCACCGGAAGCCAGCGATGATACCAGCGCCCAATAGGTGCCGCCATGAATGCCGCCCAGCATGATGGCAAGGGGTTTGCCGTTGCACTTCAGGTTATAGGGCGCCAGCACCGGATTGGCCTCGTCCTGCAATTCGGCAATGCGATGGATGAAGCGCTGCTCGTCTGGTCCGAAAACGCCGTGGACGCCGCGCTCGGCGAGGCGGCGCTCCTGTTGCGCGAACATGGTATCGAGCAGGTTGTGCAGTTCCGCCTTGCTGCCGGGCAGGGAAAATTCGAGCAGCCCGATCTTGGCAAGGCCCGCCTCCTTCTTGCGCGCCGAGCGGCGGTCAACAGATGATCTCTTCGCCCGGCACATGGCCTCGAAGCCGGGTGACAGGCGCATCGCATAGGAACGGTTGGGCGCGCGCAGATTGAAGAGTCCGGCCATGGGATTGCCGTCACCCTCCAGCGCCAGCGGCATGTCGCGCAGATGCACAATGTCACAGCGCCCCGCCGCTTGAATGACGAGCGGCCAGTTCTCGTCCATCCAGCCCTGGGCCAATGGGAAGAACACCGGGCTGTAAAGCCCGCAGCCATAGCTGGCATGGGGACTGCCAAGCCATTCGAGGACGGTGATGGACCAGGCCCTTCGCCGTTGCAGCGGCAGTATGGCGTGTATCTGCTCGTGGCCGTCGCGGAGAACCACGATACAGGCCTCGACGTCACGCGTCTGGCCGACGGTCTCCAGCCACGCCTTGCACCAGATATAGGTCTGATACAGGGTTCCGATGGCCCGGCTCTCGAAATTCCGCCAGTCCGCCCCCAGGCTTTCCATGTTGCGGACCACGGAAATCGTCAGACCGGATGGCTCCGGTACTGCTCCGGTTAACAACAAATTCTTGTATGGCTTGAAATCCTGCGCTGAAGGCGAAAGGGTTTTCTCAAGAGGTTTCGGATAAGAATCCGGGCTTCGCCTCTTATTATGCAAATCGGGACGCGGTGCCATGCCTAACGCGGCAATTTTCAAAACGAGCCTCGATGTTCTGTACTATTCTGGAGCATCCGCGGTTCTGCGCAATGTGTTCGAGGGTATCGGTGCAATATTCATGCTGCACCATGTCTACCCGGGCGGCGGTCTGCAGCGGGGCTTTGCCCCCAATGCCGGTATCGAACTGACACCGGAATTTCTCGACCAAGTCATTGTCAGCGTCAAGCAGCAGGGGTTCGACCTTGTGACCCTCGATGAGGCCGTCCGCCGCATCGAAACGCCCGGGCGCGCGACGCGGCCCTTCGCGGCCTTCACCCTCGATGATGGTTACCGCGACAATTTCGTTCATGCCAAGCCGGTATTCGACAAGCACGATTGTCCCTATACCATCTTCGTGGCGCCCGCGATCACCGGTGGCGACTGTCAATTGTGGTGGCGCGGACTGGAACTTGCCATTGCGCGGACCAGCCGGGTCGAGGCCGGGATCGGCGGCGAATATCTGTCCTTGCCCGCCGGCACCGCCGAGGAGAAACAGCAGGCCTGGTCGAGGCTCTACTGGCCGGTCAGGCGGCTCGACCAGCACTATCAGCGGCGCTGGATCGCCGATTTCTGCGCCAGCCATGGCGTCGATCTTGCGAAGATATGCACCGAGGCGGCAATGACCTGGGACGAGTTGCGCCTCATCAGCCGCGATCCGCTGTGCAGCCTTGAGGCCCATACCATCAATCATTTCGCCGTCCGGCAATTGAGCGATGAAGAAGCGCTTGCCGAAATGACCGGATCAGCGGATCGCATCGAAGCCGAGCTTGGCCGCAGGCCGCAATTCCTCGCCTATCCCTATGGCGACGAGGCATCGGCGGGGCCGCGTGATTTCGCTTTGGCCACCAAGGCAGGCTTCCGGGCTGCCGTCACCACCCGCAAGGGCATGATCTATGCCGGTCATCAGGCCCATCTCACGGCCCTGCCGCGCGTCTCGCTGTCAGGGGACTTCCAGAAGCTGCGCTATATCAAGACGCTGATGAGCGGACTGCCCTTCGTGATGTTCAATGGGCTGCGCACCCTGCACGTCAGCTGATCAAATCAGGCTTCGCCATCCAGCGGATCAGCGCCATGACCACCGGAAGCCACAGGGCGCCGGCCACGGCATAAAAGGGCAGTTCGAAGGCAAGTCCGCGCCCCACCACCAGTTGCCCGCCCACCGCCATGGCCACCAGCGCATAAACGATCAGAAACGTCACGGTCGCGAAAGTTCCAATGGCTTTGCGGGTTCTTTGTTTCATGGCGCTGGAGTAATGTTCCCGGACGCCCAATGCAAGGCTTGCCGCATGCGGCGCTTCATCACTTGCTGGCTGGCGGCCCTAGCCCTATCCCGCCGCCATGGAAATATTGAACGCCCGCCAGAGCGCTGCCCTGCCATATGTGCGCGGCTGGCTCTTCTTCACGGCCTTCCTGATCTTCTGCATGGTCATCGTCGGCGGCGCCACAAGACTCACCGACAGCGGCTTGTCGATCACCGAATGGCAGCCGCTGCTCGGCGCCATTCCGCCGCTGACCGAAGCCGACTGGCAGATGGCCTTCGAAAAATACAAGCTGATCCCCGAATATCAGACGATCAATGCCGGCATGGGCCTCGGCGAATTCCAGTTCATCTACTGGTGGGAATGGTCGCACCGCTTCCTGGGGCGTTTCATCGGCGTAGCCTTTCTTCTGCCGTTTATCGCTTTAGCCGCGACAGGGCGCATCGCGCCATCCTGTTGGCCACGGCTCATCGCGCTCTTTGTGCTTGGTGGTCTTCAGGGGGCACTCGGCTGGTACATGGTGGCTTCGGGCCTCGTCGACCGGGTCGATGTCAGCCAGTACCGCCTCACGGCGCATCTGACCCTGGCCACATTGATCTTCGCGGCCATGCTCTGGGTTGCCTTCGGGCTTGGGCAGGCACGCCGCCGCCCCGGCGATGGCCGCGAGACGATGGCGGTGGCGCTGGTGGCGCTGATCGTGCTGCAAATTGCGTCGGGAGGATTTGTCGCCGGTCTCGATGCTGGCATGGGCTACAACACCTGGCCGCTGATGGATGGCGCCATCGTTCCCAATGGGCTGTTTGCCACGCAGCCTGCCTGGCGCAACCTGTTCGAAAACGCCATGACGGTGCAGTTCGACCACCGCTTGCTCGCCTATGTGGTGGCGGTGAGCATCGCCAGCTATGCCTACGTGGTGCAGACGAGGTCAGCAGCGCTGATGGTCATTGCCATGTTGTTGCAGGTGGGCCTCGGTATCTGGACGCTGCTGTGGCAGGTGCCCCTGTGGCTCGGGCTGATGCACCAGGGCGGCGCGCTGATCCTCCTCGCCACCGCCCTGTGGAATGTGCATCGTGTACTTACGAAATCGCCTGATCGAGATCGGCGATGATGTCCTCGACGTCCTCGATACCCACCGACAAGCGCACCACGTCGGGTCCGGCCCCGGCCTGCTTCAACTGCTCTGGCGACAGCTGGCTGTGGGTGGTCGATGCCGGGTGAATGATCAGCGAGCGCGTGTCGCCGATATTGGCGAGATGCGAGAACAGCTTCGCCGACGACACCGCCTTGACACCCGCATCATAGCCGCCCTTGAGACCGAAGGTCAGCACCGCACCAGCGCCGCGCGGACAATATTTCTTGTGCAGCGCACAATGCTTGTCGTCGGCGAGGCCAGCATAATTCACCCACGACACGTTGGGATGCTTCTTCAGCCATTGCGCCACTTTCAAAGTGTTGTCGCAATGGCGTTGCATGCGCAGTCCCAGCGTCTCCATGCCGGTGAGGATCAGGAACGAGTTGAGCGGTGCGATGCAGGGGCCAAGATCGCGTAGGCCCAACACCCGGCAGGCAATGGCGAAGGCAATCTTGCCGAACGTCTCGTGCAGCTTGAGGCCATGGTAGGAGGCATTGGGTTCCGACAGCAGCGGATAGCGACCGCTCTTCGACCAGTCGAAATTGCCGGCATCGACAACTACGCCGCCCATCGAGTTGCCGTGGCCGCCCATGAACTTGGTCAGCGAATGCAGCACGATGTTGGCGCCGTGCTCGATCGGCTTGCACAGGTAAGGCGTGGCCAGCGTGTTATCGACGATGAGCGGTACGCCGACCGCCTTGGCGATCTTCGCCACCGCGGCGATGTCGGTAATGCGTCCGCCCGGATTGGCGATCGACTCGATGAAGATCGCCTTGGTCTTGGGCGACAGCGCCTTCTCGATGGAGTTGATGTCCTCGGCATCGGCCCACACCACGTGCCAGCCGAAGGACTTGAAGGCGTGGCTGAACTGGTTGATGGAGCCGCCGTAGAGCTGGCGTACTGCTACGAACTCGTCACCGGGCTGCATCATGGTATGGAAAGTCAGCAGCTGTGCCGCGTGGCCCGACGCCACGGCAAGTGCCGCCGAACCGCCCTCGAGTGCGGCGATCTTTTCTTCCAGCACCGACTGGGTCGGGTTCATGATGCGGGTATAAATGTTGCCGAACTTGCGCAGCGCGAAGAGATCGGCGGCGTGCTGGACGTCGTCGAAGACATAGGCGGTCGTCTGGTAGATCGGCGTAATGCGCGCCCCCGTGGCGGGGTCTGGCCGCGAACCTGCGTGCAGCGCCAGCGTGTCGAAACCCGGAATCCTGTCGGCCATGATCGTCTCCCAAATGAACAGAGGAGGCGAACTTACCCCGCCCCGCCGCAAACAACAATCGGGCTTTAACTCAGAGCGGCAGCATCCGCCGCATGAGGCCATCGCGATTGACGAACTGGTGTTTCAGGGCCGCCAGGACATGCAGGATGACAAGCGCCATGCCTACATTGCTGCCGAAGCTGTGCAAGAGTCCCGGTAGCTGTCCGAGGCCCGGCGCTGGCGGCACCGCAAACAGGCCGAAGACACTGACGCCCGCCATGGCCGGATGCCGCGCCAATTGTTCCGGGAAGGCAAGCCAGCCGGCAATGGGCAGGCCGATAATGAGAATGTAAAAAGTGGTGTGCGTGACTTTCGTCACCATGATCTCCCACGGAGCCATGGTGGCGGGCAGGGCGGGAGGCGGGTTCATAAGGCGCCACACCAGCCGCAAGACCGAGAGCACCAGGATCGAAGTGCCGATGCTGACATGCAGTGATGGCTGAAAGAGCCCGTTCGCCCGCATCAGATCCTCGCCGAAGAAAATCATGAAGATCATCAGTGCCGCGACGCTCCAGTGCAGCACCATGGCCACCGCGCCATATCTTGTCCGTTGTGTTTGTGTTTCAGTCATTGGTGGTTCCTTCAAACAAATCCAGTGACGGAACCATGCGAGCTTTTCCGGCGCGCGGAAGCGCATTGCTGCCATGCGCGCAACCCGTCAATAACCCTTCGGTCCAAGCCCCAGGCTTTGCCCCCGGCCACTGGCATGCAGCGTCTGCTTGCGCGACGAGATGATGCCGGAATCGCCACCGATCCAGCCCCATTCGCCCGACAGCTTGCCATATTCCATCTTGGGGCAGCGGTTCATCACCACCTTGAGGCCGGCTGCCTCTGCTTGTGCCGCTGCTTCGTCGTTGCGTACTGTAAGCTGCATCCAGATGACCTTGGGCCTCGGCTCAAGCGCCAGGGCCTCGGCGGTGATCTTGCCCGCCGCTTCCGAGTTGCGGAAGATGTCGACCATGTCAACGGGCTTCGGAATATCGCTGAGTGCGCCATAGACCTTCTGGCCAGCGATCTCCTGACCAGCCAGCCCCGGATTGACCGGGATCACCTCGTAGCCCTTGTCGATGAGGTATTTAAGTACGAAGTAGGATGGCCGAACCATATTGTTGGAGGCGCCGACCAAGGCGATGGTCTTCACTGTCTGCAGAATGCCGCGGATATATTCGGCCGGATAATCGTCGTGAGTCATGGCAGCGTGATGTGACCATTGGCATCAAGCGGAAAGAAGGGATTGTGGGCCACTTCCCACAGATGCCCTTCCGGATCGGTGAAATAGCCGGAATATCCGCCCCAGAAAACTTTCTGCGCCGGCTTGGTGATCGTTGCACCACAGTTTTCGGCATGCGCCATGATGGCGTCGGCCTGGGCCTCGCTTGCGGCATTCCAGGCCAGCGCCACGCCGCGATAGCGCGCTGGTTTCGCCGTCTTGACATGGGCGTCCCCGGCCAGCGCATCATGGCCGAACAGGCCCAGCACCACGCCGTTGGCTTCGAAGAACGTAACCTGCGGATTGCTGGCGGATGACGCCTTGAAGCCAAGCCGTTCATAGAAGGCCCGCTGGGCCACCATGTCGGCCACACCCAATGTCACGAAATTGACGCGCGGCTTCATTCCGTGCCGCTCCATTTTGGCTGGCGCTTGCCAATGAAGGCGGCGATGCCCTCTTCGGCGTCGCGCTGCAAAAGGTTCTCCGCCATGACGCGCGAGGTCATGGCATAGGCCTCGTCAAGCGGTAAATCGAGTTGGCCGTAGAAGGCCCGTTTGCCGGTCTTGAGCGTCACCATGGACTTGGAGGCAATCTGGCGCGCTACAGCCATAACCGTTTTGCCCAATTCATTGGCCGGCACCGCGCGGTTAACGAGGCCGATGCGCTGCGCCTCGGCGGCG
>JBKJQD010000118.1:0-22869 GCA_046594125.1 Aestuariivirga sp. | reverse complement strand
GGGCGCTGCTGATGGCAAGCGGAACCTCGCCGCCCATCTTGATCGCCGCCTTTTCGGCCAATTGCGGATTGAGGATGACCATGGCCTCGATGAAGCTCTTGCCCACCAGTTGCTGGGCCTGGCGCACCAGCAGGGTGGCCGGGTTCGACGGCTCGAAGAGGCGGAAATAGGCTTCGATGCCTTTCAGTGCCGCACCCGCCGCCGCCGCCGAGGCGATATCGCCGGCGCTGACTTGGGCTGGTGCCGGGCCGCCGCCGGCGGGTTCGGCGCCGCCTTCGCCGGTGGCGGCGTCTGCTGCTTCCGTGCCTGGCGCCAGTGCCGGATCGTGTTCATGGACGATGGCTCTCAGGAAGGCGCAATAGGGGGTAAGCACCGCCTCCAGCTTTTCGAAATCTGGCGCTTCCTGGCCGGGGGCCTTTTCGGTGAACTGGGTCCTGATCTGGGCAAGGCCTGCTGCTGCCTCGCTCAGTTGCTGATAGGCCCCGGTGATGACTTCGAACTCTTCGTGCTTGATGAGGCCATCACGCAGGGCCGTTGGGTCAAGGGCCGGTTCCTTGCCGCGCGGCGGCACCGCCTTGTTGGCCAGCAGTTGGGTGCGGTAGGAGATTTTGCCGAGGCGCCGCAGGGTGCAGAAGGGTGCGTCCTGCAGCGGCAGGACGACGGTCTTGATTTCGGCCAGCCCTGAGAGATTTGACTCGCGCAGCATGAAAGAGCCGTCCGTCCCGCGCGGGTGAACCTCGTCCCAATATTCGCCGGAGAGCTTGGCCATGGCGTTGACGGCGCTGCAAAAGCGCTCGAGATCGCCACCCAAGACCGACAGCTTGGCGGCGGCCACCAGCAAGCGGATGTCGCGGGATTTCTTCAGCTGGGTGACCAGCGGCGCCAGTTCGGCTTGCAAGTCAAAGCCGGGCTTCAGGCCACCCTGTTTAACCGGATCGAGAAAATCCGAATAAGTAAGGGGCAGCTTGCCTTCGATGTCGGCAAGAAGAACGTCGAACTCGTCGTTGCCATCGAGATCGGGACCACAAGGATCGCCGGCTGAGACCGGGCTTGAGGCGAAATCAAAAAATCCCATGCCCGGTCACCGGCCTTTGCTGAATGCCAGCCGTGGCCGCCTTCCGTCCTACTGGATCACCAGCCGGGTTTCGACGCGGCGATTGGCCGGGTCATAGGGGTCGCCACCCACCGGCTTTGCTTCGCCATAACCCACGGCCTTCAGCTTGGCGGCGTCAACGCCCTGCTGCGACAGATAGGCGACGACGGCTTCGGCGCGGCGGTCCGACAGGGTCTTGTTGTGGCTGTCGCTGCCCGAGGCATCGGTGTAGCCTTCAATGGAGAAAGTGGCGACCGACAGGCTCGGCGTCTTGAGTGCGGTGGCGAATGCATCAAGATTGGTCTTGGCTTCGCCAGTCAGGTCGGCTGAGTCCTTGTCGAAGTTGAGGCGCAGGTTGAAGCCCGCCGGCTTCTTGTCGGCAAAGCCGCATTCCTGCTCGGTGCCGACGCAAATTCCCCGCGTTGCTTCCTGACTGGAGAAGAACTTCAGGATATCTTCGGGCGAATAGGCCGCTTCACCGGCAAACGCCCCGGCCGAGGTCGCCGTGAAAAGACCCGCCGCAAAAACCATAGTCGTCCAGCGCATGGCATGTCTCCTTTAAATCTGAGACTGGACTATGCGCCTTGCTAAGGTTAGAGTCAATTCCGGGGGGTTCCGGCCCACAGCGGTCAATTGCCGCTTTTCGAAGGTGGTTTCATGGCGAGCAAGCCAACCCAGGCAACCCGTATTGGATCTCTGACAACCGCCCTGGGGGCCGACAAACTGGTGCTTACCTGGTTTGAAGGAACGGAAGGCTTGTCGCAGCTTTTCGAATATCACGCCGAGGCCCTGAGCGACGACCCGAATATCGATTTCAACCCGGCCATCGGCGAAAAGTGCTGTGTCACGCTGTTGTCGGATGGCGGCACAAAGCGACATTTCCACGGCATACTGGTGGGCACCCAGTGGACCGGCAAGCAGAATGACCGCTATTCTTACCGGCTGAAGATGCGTCCGTGGTTCTGGCTGCTGACGCGCACGTCGGACTGCCGGATGTTCAAGAACAAGACCGTTCCGGACATCATCGCCGATGTGTTCGGCGGCCACGGCGCCTATGCGGCCTTCACCAACAAGCTCAATGCCAGTTATCCCGAGATCAAGTATTGCGTGCAATACCGCGAGACCGATTTCCAGTTCGTGTCGCGGCTCATGGAAGAATTCGGCATCTATTATTATTTCCAGCAGACCGACAGCCAGCATACGCTGATCATGAGTGACGGGCTGTCGTCGCATTCGCCGAAGGCAACCGGCGAGACCCTGAATTTCCGCCCGCTCAACGATGACCAGCGCAGCTGGGAGGAGCACGTCTTTGCGTGGATGCCGGAACGCAGTTTCAACACCGGCAAGATGATCCTCAACGACTATGACTTCAAGAAACCGACCTCGTCGCTGCTGGCCGAGAAGGAAAAAGGCGGCGGTTACCAGAACGACAAGCTGGCGATGTATGACTATCCCGGGCGCTACAAGGAAAACTCGCTCGGAACCGATCTGGTGCGCGTCAGGCTTGAGGCGGAACAGGCCCAGGATCACCGCTGCCAGGCCACCGGCCACGCCTCACAGTGTGCTCCCGGCGTGCTGGTGACGCTGGCCAATCATCCGGAGGGCAGCCAGAACAAGCGCTACCTGGTGGTGCATGCCACCCACACCTATTCCTCCGACAGTTACCGGTCATCGTCAGGCGGTTCAGGCGAGGACATCTATTCCGGGCAATATGAGTTTCTGCCCTCCGACACGCCCTTCCGCGCCCCGCAGGTGACACCCAGGCCGCACGTCTATGGGCCACAAACGGCGGTGGTGGTCGGCAGCGGCGAGATCGACGTCGATGAGGACGGCTGCATCATGGTGCAATTTCATTGGGACCGTGACAAGAAGGAGTCGCGGCGTGTACGTCTGGCCCAGGTCTGGTCGGGCAAGAACTGGGGCGGCATCTACATTCCGCGCGTCGGTATGGAAGTCGTCGTCGAGTTCGTCGAGGGCGATCCCGACCGGCCGATGGTGACCGGCACGGTCTACAATGGTGACAACAAGACGCCCTATGACCTGCCCGGCGAAAAAACCCTGGCGGGCGTCAAGTCCAAGACCGATGGCGGCAGCGGCTACAATGAATTCGTCTTTGACGACAAGAGCGGCAGCGAACTGGTGCGCATGCATGCCCAGAAGGATCACAACGCCAAGGTCGAGAACGACGAGAAGCGCGACATCGGCAACGATATCTCGAAGAAGGTTGGCAACAACGAAACGGTCGATATCGGCAACGTCTACAAGATGGAGGCCGCCACCCAGATGCCGACCGGCAAGATCGAACTGATCGTCGGCGAAAGCAGCATTGTCATGGACAGCATGAGCATCAAACTCAAGTCGCCGATGATCACGCTCGAAGCCGATATCATGATCAAGTCTTCAGCACCGCTCATCCAATCCGAAGCCAGCGCCATCTCAATTCTCAAGGGCGGCGTCGTACTGATCAACTGACAACAGGGGCGGACGCCAGAACGGCGCTGCCGGGGGGAACCAGGGTGCAATCGCGAGAGAGTGGCAAGGTTCGGATGGCCCAAACGGGAATGGAGGACTGATGCGCCTGCGTTTCACGACGGCCCAACAGGTTTTCGAAGCGTTTCCGAAGGCCTATGAAGATATTGAACACAAGCCGTCGGATAGTCATCCCCTGGCCTTTATCCGGCAACTGCACGACAGCCAGACGCCGGAAGATGCCATCGGCTTCTGTGCCTATCTTTTGCCGCGGCGCGAGGCGGTGGGCTGGGCCTGCCAGTGCATCCGCAACATGACCGAGAAGCTCGACGCCGATGCCTTGCGCCTGGTCGAGATCGCCGAGGGCTGGTTCAACTCACCCCAGGAGGAGAGCCGCAAGGTGGCGCTCGATGCCGGCATGTCGGCGGTGAGCAGCGGTCCCGCCGCCTGGGTGGCGCTGGCCGCCGGATGGTCGGGCGGAAGCCTGGTGCCGGAGCCCAATCAGCCAGTACCTCCCGCACCGCATCTGACCGCCCAGGCAGTGCGCGCCGCAGTGCTGACATCGCTGGCAACGGTTCCCGTCAAGCAGCGGCGCGAGCGTCTGTCCGCCGCCGTCCAGGCGGTGGTGCGGCAGGTCGAGTTGGAGTGAATCCGGATTGGCGATTGCAGTGGCGGTGGAACTGGCAATTGCCTTATGCTGGCTTGCATGAGTTGTGAGAGAGCCTGTCTGGTCCTGCCGTGCTGATCCTGAAAGTTGAAAACTTCGACAGGCTTGCGGATGGCGGCCCCCTGTCTTTCCGGGCCGACCGCCGTGGTTTTGACTTTGGCCGTGACCAGCATCTTGACTGGACCCTGCCGGACCCGTCACGCAAGGTGTCGGGCAAGCATTGCGAAATCCGCTTTCACGATGGCGCCTACTGGCTGCACGACGTGTCGACCAATGGCACTTTCGTCAATCGCAGTCCGCGGCGGGTGCAGAGTCCCTATCGGCTGGGTGATGGCGATGAACTGAACGTCGGTGACTACATCATCTCGGCTTCGGTGTCGGGTATTGCGGTGCTGGCACGCAGCGAAGCCCAGCCCTATGAAGTTCCCGGCGGGCCGCCGCACGTTTCGGAAGACATGTGGCGCAGCAATTCGGCACCGCCGCCGCCGATCAGCCGCCAGGATCTGATGCCCGAAATGGAACGTCCGTCCAGGGCCAATGATTTCATCAACAGTGTCGCTGACCTGCCGCCGGTGCCGCCCGGCGCCGATGCCTGGCGGGCACCACCGCCACCTCCCCAGCAGCAAGCGCCGGTGATCGCCGATCCCTGGGCGCCGACCGGTTTCCCGCGCCAGCAGGCGGCAGCAGCAGCACCACCACCACCCGCCGATGCGGAATGGTCGACCGGCAGCCAGGTGCAGCGCACCGGCTTCTCGATCTCGTCGATGGCGCGCGAGGTGCCGTTTTCAGCACCACCCCAGGCTGCCGCGCCAGTTCATGTTCCACGGCCGCCGATAGCGCAGCATCATGAAGCGGAGCGGCCAGCCGCCCAGCCCGTCAGTTCCGGGCCAACGCCCGAGATGTTCCGCGCCCAGTTTGAAGTAGAATTCATCCGCCGCATTGCCGCAGGTGCCGGTGTGCCCGAGGCCGTGTTTGCCGGGCGCAAGGCCAGCGATCTGGCCTTCGAACTGGGTGAGATGCTGCGGCTGACCTTTGCCAATCTCATGCAGTTGCTGAAAGCCAGGGCAGAAGCCAAGAACATGGCGCGCAGCGGGGCGCGCACCATGATCGAACCGCGCGAGAACAATGCCCTCAAGTTCACGCCCAATCCGGAAGCGGCCTTCGCCATCATTTTCGGGCCGGGTTCAAGCGGCTATCTCGACGGCCGCCAAACTCTTGAGCGCAGCTTCGAGGACTTGAAGGTTCACGAGGCAGCCACCTTCGCGGCGATGCAGCAAGCAGCGATGCATATTTTCGAGGACATCGCCCCCGAGGCCGTCGAAGAGGCGGCGGGCGGCGGGTCGAAGATGGCGTTTCTGAGCGGCGGCAAATCGAAGAACTGGGAACTGTTCGTCGAGCGCTGGAACGCCCGGGCGGGGGCGGGCGAAAATGGCATGCTCGACGCCTTCCTCGACAGTTTCGCGGCCTATTATGACGAGGCCACACCGAAGCGGCGGAGTTGACCATGGTAAACGGCTTCGTTACGTCTCGTCTTCTGTTGGGCGCCGCCGTCATGCTGGTGTTGCAGCAGACGGCCCATGGCGAAGACAGCAAAGCGAAACCCGCAGTACCGCAGTGGAACATTTCATGTGCTGCGGCAGCGGCCGATGCGCCATTGCAATGCCGCATGACGCAGGAGCTCTTCGCCGCCGAAACCCGCCAGCGGGTGCTGGCCGTTACCGTGTCGCGGTCCGAGGGCAGCAGCGGCTTCGACTTGACGCTGGCCATTCCCCATGGCGCCTTTCTGCCGGCCGGAGTGGCGCTCAAGATTGATGACAAGGAACCGGTCAAAATTGCCATCGAATCCTCGAATGCGGCTGGCGTCTATGCCCGCGTACCGCTCGACGAGGCACTGGGGACCGCTGTGAAGCGCGGCGTCACGATGACCGTCGGCATCACCAATCGCAACGGTAATGTCATCCAGATTCCGGTCAGCCTGGCCGGCTTCACGGCGGCACTCAGCCGCATCGCGGCGATAAAATGACCGGCAAGCGCGATCCGCTTCGCCTTGATGCTGCCGCTGTAAACGTCTAACAATTGCCGTTGATCAGGTTTCCGCCGCAAGTTCATGAAAGTCTGGCCTTTTGCGGGCGCGGGAGCGAGTTGAGGACGAACACTTTGCGGGCGTGGTCTGGAACCTGCCGGGTTTTGGTGTTGACGTGGCTGGTGGCGATGCTGGCCGCGATGCAGGCCGCGCCGGTGCTGGCCGGGGGCCGCTTTGCATTGATCATCGGCAACGGCAATTACGACAATGCCCAGAAACTGCCCAATGCGGTCAAGGACGCCACCGATCTGGCGGCGGCACTTGGTAAACTTGGTTTCGTGGTAGATCTCGGGACCGATCTCACGCTCAGGGACTTCAAAAACAAGATTTCGGATTTCCGGGCCACCGTCAGGGCCAACAAGGCTTCGGAGGCGGTATTTTATTATGCCGGCCATGGTTTTGCGCTGCGCGGGTTGAACCACTTGGTGCCGGTCGATGCCGAGTTGCAAGACAAGGATCAAATTCCTTACGAAACGCTGCAATTGGGCGATATCGTGGATACCATCCAGGGAGCCGACGGCCAGCAGACGGTGATCTTCCTCGATGCCTGCCGTGACAATCCGCTGCCCGCCAAGCTGCGCGACAAAAGTACGGCGAACGGTCTTGCTAATTTCGAGCCCCCGAACGTAGGAATCTATCTGGCCTTCGCCACGGCTCCGGGGCAGGTGACGCTCGACGGCAAGGGTAACAACAGTCCCTTTGCGTCGGCCTTGCTGAAATACATCGACGAACCTGGCCAGACGATCAACGGTCTGATGCTCAAGGTCCGCAATGACGTCAAGAAGACGACAAAGGGCGCCCAGGCTCCCCGGACAACAACCAATACACTGTCGGCCGAATTCATCTTCGACACGGGCGGACAGCAGGTGGCCAGCGCCGAACCTCCCGCGCAACAGCAGGCAGTGGCCGAGCCCGCCACCAAAACCGATGATCAAGAGGATTGCCCGTTCTACGGCTGCAGCGATGCCATTGCGGCGACTACGGACACAGCCGCATCCAAGAAATCCGATCCCCCCGCGACCGTGCCTGCGGCGGGCGGTGCCATTGTTTTGTCAGAAAGTTCCGGTGAAACGGTCGAGGGCACGGTGTTGAGTGGTCAGCCGCAAGCAGGGCTGAGCATTGACGTTAGCGCCGCGCAACCGATTGCTCCGGAAGCGCCCGGCGATGGAAATGTGGGCGAAGGCGCGACTGAGCCTTTCGTCGAAGGCAATGTTGCAAGCCTTGCCGCAGAGGAAACCCAAGCTGCCCTGCTTACATCCGACGGTGTGACCCGTTCGGCCCCGGCCATCAAGTCGGAGGGCGAAGTGGCCCCGCCAGTCCAGGATGGCACGGTTGCCGATAGCAGTGCTCCAGCCTCGTCCGGCAGCCTAGGCAACGATGCGGGAACGCAGATTGAAGGCCAGGTTCACATGGCTCCAGATGCCGCACCAGTCACTGAAGCCGCCCCCACACTCGAAGAACAAGTCACCCCGGCCGCTGCCACATCCGAACCGGCGACTGCTGATAGCGGAATCAGCACGGGGACGGTGGTTGAGGGAAAGGTTATTGCCGGCACTAATGAGACGGCTCCGAGCGATGCCAGTCCAGGCAAGCTGATCGCCGGAGAGGTCATTCAGGAAGCGGCCGCTGCTAACCCGGGGCTTGTGGCCGGAACCGCGGATGCCGGAACGGTGGCCGAGACTGCCAGTGTTGCCATACCCAAAATTGGCAGTGGAACAGTGCTCTCCGGGCAAGTGCTTCCGGAACCGGCTGTCGATGGTCCGGGCGCGGCGGATACCGGCAATGGCGAAGTGGTGCCGCCGGATGGCAAGGCAACACAAAGCAATACGGTTGTGGCATCGCTGCCGCAGGATGCGGCGAGCGGTGATCTTTCGCTGCCGAGGGACGTGCAATCGGAATTGGCACGGGTTGGATGCTTTACTGGTACGCCCGATGGCAATTGGGGGCGGGATTCGCGTGATGCCCTTGGTGAGTACTTCAAGAAAAAGAAGATGGCCGCCGATCTCCTTGATCCGACGGATTCGCTGTTGAGCGATCTCAAGGTGGAACCCGACGAAGTTATCTGCGTGGCGGACAATGTTAAGGCTCCTCCGAAGAAGGAAAGAGTGCAGCCCTCGAAGCCAAAACAACAGATAGCCAGGCCAGCAAGACCCGCGCCAGTCAAGGCTAAACCGGCGCCCAGGCCGCAGCCGGTCAAGGTGCAACCGGCCAAACCGAAACCGCCGGCGCCGCCCAAGAAGAAACCAGACATCTTCATCGGGAACTAGTGAACGTGAGGCCGGGAGTGGTACAGCACGGGCTGCCGATCACCGAGATGTTCCGGATGAAAGTTATTGTGCCGCTGGCATGAACAACAAACCGCCAGCACGCCGTGACGGGCGCCGCAAGATTGTTCCACCGCGCCAGTTGACGAATCTGCCAGCGCGAACGCCACGCACCGGGCTGGCCGTCAAACCAGCGGCGGCCAAGGCAGCGCCGCCGCCACCACTATCACCGCCGCCGCCCAAGGTTTCGCGCCTGCCGCTCTTTGCTTTTGCGGCCATCGCCATTATCGGGCTGGGGGCGAGTGCCGGGGCGTTGATGATTCATGTGATGACCCCCGTGGTGCAGACCGAGTTCTCCGACGAGATTCTCAGCAAGGAACTGGTTCCGGTCGAAGTTCCGGTTGCCGATGGAGAAGATGCAGTCCCGGTAGCCGAGGATGGCACCGACATCATTGCCGATGACGGCAGCGCTGATGATAGCGGCACACCTGACATATTGCGCCCGGCGATGATGGACCTGCCCGGAAACCCCATTCTGGTGCAGCGCCAGCAAAGTGTTCCGCGCCAGGTGATCAAGATCGAAGGTGACGCCGCCAAGGTGGTGGCACGGTTGAAAATTCCCGGCGAAGTCTTCAAGCTGACAGACAGTCTCAGCACGCCAGCGGGTGGCCTTTCGGCCGGAATGCCTGGTTCGCAGATGGGCTTTGCCTTTACCCAGACCGGCGATGGCGAAGCCGACAGCGGCGATGCCGCGGCGCCGGCAGAGGTGCAGGACGCCAGCGTGGTGACGGTCAACAGCGACGATGACCAGGTCTTCGGTCCCAACCGGACGATCATGATAAAGACCGTCGACACCGAAATTTCTCTGGCTGACCTACTCACCGCTTCGGGTTTCGATGCCGAAATGGCCAAGGAGGCGGAGACCGCCGTCAAGCGGCGCTTTGGCATCGACAAGTTGACACCCGGATTTGGCGTGGCGGCTATCGGCTACCGGCCCAACGCCGATGCCTCGGCCTACATTCCGGCCCAGGTGGCGCTCTACAAGGACAACCAGTTTGTGCGGGCTCTCGCCATTACCGATCTTGGAACCTATGAGGAAGGTGCCAATCCCTGGCTTGAGGAAAACATCTTTCAGGATGACAGTGGCGCTGTTCCCACCGCCAAGCTGCGCCTGCTTGACGTAATCTACAGTGCGGCGGTGCGCAACAAGCTTTCGACCACGGTGGCCGGAGAGATCATCCTCCTGCTGTCACGCAATCATGATCTTGAGCAACCGGCCAACGGTACGGAATCGCTTCTGGTGCTTTTTGGGTCGAAAGCGCGCGACAAGAAAAGCGGTCTGGGCCGGGTGCTCTACGTGAAGGTCGATCGTGGCACTGAAGACAGCATGGAGTGCTTTGCTTTCCAGCCGGCGGCCAAGGGGCCGTTCGAATGCGTGGCGGGCAACGGCGAAGGCGCGGTGAGCGGCGGCATGGTGACGCCGGTGCGCGGGGTCATTGCCACGAAGTTCGGGCCGTACAAGGATCCGGTGACCAAGAAGAGGCGCGTGAATCTCGGCGTTGACTGGATCGCGCCGCCAGGATCGGCGGTGGTGGCGGCCTATGCCGGCAAGGTGATTTTCGCAGGCGATGACCCGAAACTGGGGACAAGCGTGAAGCTGGCCCATGACGGCGGGCAGGTGACGGTCTACGCCAGCCTCAAGAGCATTGCCAATGGCATGATCGAAGGCCGGGTGGTGCGGGCCGGACAGCGGCTGGGAACCGTGGGGCAGGCACCCGGCCAAAAGGAATCGCGGTTGCACTTCGAACTGCAGCGCAACGGCGAGCCCGCCGATCCGTTCGGCGAATACCAAGCGCGCGTCGAAAAGGGCGGCGCCATCGAGACCCTGGTCTATCGTATCACCACAATTGAAAGCGCCAATAATTGCAATGCACGCAATCCCCTGTCGACGGCGGTAGGGCTTGGGCAGTTCATCGAAAGCACCTGGCTGCGCATCATGCGCGACTACCACCCCGAATTGGTGGCAGGACGCTCGCGCCAGGAAATTCTCGACATGCGGGTACAATGTGCGCTGGCCCTGGAAATGACCACGGCACTGACGCGCGAGAGTGCCAACTATATCCGGTCGCGTGGCCTCACCGTAACACCGGGCAGTCTGTATCTGGCGCATTTTCTGGGACCCGGCGGTGCCGCCAAGGCGCTCAATGCTTCGCCTGGCGACTCGGTGCTGAATGTGTTCGGGTCCGGCGTGGTGAATGCCAATCCGTTCCTGCAGGGCAAGACGGCGAGCTGGCTCATCGCATGGGCCGCCACGAAGATGGCAGGCAAGGGCAAGGTGCCGGTCATCGCCGCATCAACGGCGCAGGCCAAGGCGCAATCCTTCGCCAGCAACGATGCCTTCGTGAAATTCAAGGAAGCGGTGGCATCGATGCTGAACTGAAATGCGATTGTGGCCCCCGTGTTTGCAAAACGGGTGCGATGTCATATGGTTCAGATATCCGGCTGGTGAAATGCCGGGAAACAATTGGGAGGAAAGCCGATGCGGCGTGGCGCGATGATGGTCTTGGCGGCGGCGGGATTGTCCGCAGGTGCAACAGCGGCAATGGCCCAGGAGGCCGGGTTCAGTCTCAGCCTGATCGGCAGCGAACCCAAGGATGGCAAGTGTGCCTATGTTTTGGATGCCAAGAACAAGCTCGGCGTCGACCTGGACGAATTCAAGGTGCAGGTCTATGGCCTGAGCGCCACCAATACGTCAGTCGGGCTATGGACGCTGCCGTTCAGCAATCTCAAGGACAAAAAACGGCAGATCAAGAGTTTCGTTCTGCCGATGACCTGCGACAAGATCGTGCGGTTCTATTTCGCGGGCTTCACCGAATGCAAGGGCGCCAAGGACTATCTCGATGCCTGCGGCAAGTCGGTGACGCTATCCAGCACCATCGAGGTCGGATTCAGCGATGAATGACAAGGGGCGATCCGCTCCGCCGGGACGCGGGCGCCATGACGATTGACCCAGGCGTGATCATCGAGCGCGGCGGACCCGTCGGGCTGATCATCATCGGGATGTCGGGCATCGCGCTGGCGGCGACGGTGTTCAAGATCATTCAGTTTCTGGTTGAGCGGGTGGGCCGCCACAAGGTGGCGCTGCGCGCCGTCGAGCAATGGCTGGCGGGCAACCACGATGCCGCCTACCAGGAAGTGGAAGGCCATGCAGCACCACTGTCCAAGGTCCTGGCCCACGCCATGCGCGGCCTGACCCATGGCGGCGCCCATCTCGAAGCGGTGAAGGAAGACGTGTCGCGCGTTGCCTCCGAGCAGCTTCGGGGCCTGCGCAAATATCTCCGCCTCATCGAACTGGTGGGGCAACTGGCGCCGCTGCTTGGACTTTTCGGCACGGTCCTCGGCATGATCCAGGCCTTCGCCGATTTGCAGACCTCAGGCGCCGTGGTCAATCCGGCAACACTGGCGGGCGGCATCTGGACGGCCTTGCTGACCACGGCGCTGGGCCTCGCCGTGGCCATCGTGTTCTCGACGATCACCGCATGGTTCGAGGCGCGCATCGAAGGCGAGCGTTCGATGATGGAAACGACACTCACCGGCTTCTTCGCCAACCGCATCACCGAGGACCAGGCCCGCGAATTTGACGAAGTGACGGCCTTCCCCGGACCGCGTGGCTCCCATGCGAATTGATGAACCGCGGCGCTTTGCCAGGCCCATTCCGCTGACACCGCTGATCGACGTGGTGTTTCTGCTGCTGATGTTCTTCATGCTGTCGACGACGTTTGCCAAATTCGGGCAGTTCGGCATGGGCCGCAGTGCCGCCCAGGTGCCGGGGACGCCAGCCGTCACCTCCACGGAAGCGGGCGTCATCATCGACGTCGGGCATGGCCCGGAGGTCCGCATCAACGGCAGCAAGGTTGAGATCGCCCAACTGGTGGACAAGCTGAACGCCTTCCAGAAGCTTGGCGTCAGCAGCGGAGTCGTTCGTCCGTTGCGCGATGCCGACGTGCAGGATCTCATCACCGTTCTCGAACTGGCGCGCACCAGCAAGCTGCGGGCGCTTGCCCTGTCGCAGTGAGGCGCTGACATGAAGCTTCGGCCGCAATCTCCGAGATCGCCCGCCGACTGGCAGCTGCAACTCATCAACATCGTCTTCCTGCTGTTGCTGTTCTTCGTGACCAATGGCACCATCTCCAATATCCAGGACGTGTCGATTGAGTTGCCTTCGACGGTGGCAACGGCGGGAAGTGCGCCGGTTGGTGATGCTGCCCATATCGACGCGGCGGGCATTCTCAAGTTCAAGGGCAAGGCGGTCACCGCCGCCGACATCGCCAGTCTGTGGTTTGCCGATGACGGGCACTCGCCCGCGGCACCGTTCCAGATCGTCGCCGACAAGCGCCTGCCGGCGGTCAATCTGCTGCGGCGGCTGCAGGAGTTCAAGTCCGCCGGGTTCGAAAATCTCAGCATCATCACATTGCGTGATTTCGGCCATGCGCCATAGCGCCGTCATCTGGTTCATTTCAGGGGCGGTGTCGCTTGGCGCCCACGCCGGGATCATGTCGGCGCTCGCCAGAATATCCATCCAGCCACCCAAGGACGAGGCGCTGGCCGAGGTGGTGCTGGCGGGTGATGCATTTGGCGCCGTGACGGCTGAAGCCGATACCTCCCAGGTGGTTTCCTCCGACGCCGGGCAGGATGTGGCGAGCGCCACGGCGGGCTCGCCAACAGTGGCGCAATCCGATGCCTCGGGCACGGCGCGCGAGACCGACGCGAAGGCTGCCGGTGCGACAGCGGCGCCTTCCGCCGCCGCCTCTTTGCCCGCAACACCCGCCGATGCCGCATCGGCGGCTGCTGAAGCCAATCAAGGTAAGGTCGCGGCTGCTGGACAAGCGCTTGCCGCGAGCACCGCCAGCGCGGCCACGGCAGCAGCAGCCACACAGGGCGATATCGCGGCCACGGGGCCGTCATTGCCGGCAAGTACCGCCGATGCACCAACAGCCGCGGATGGATCGATTGCGCTGGTCATACCGCCGGCGGCGGCCGGTGATGTGGCGTCCCCGGGAAGCACTGGTGGCACGGCGGCACCAGTGAGCCCCGCTAATGATCAATCGGCGGTTGCCGCTACCGATGCAGCGGTCGCCGGGAATTCGTCCGGAACCGCTGCCGCGGCTTCAGGCGATGCGCCAGCGGCGGAGACCGCGGCTGGCGAGGCCACGGCGGCTCCAGCGGCAACCGCCACAGCGGCTCCAGCGGCAACCGCCACAGCGGCATCGTCTGCCGCATCGCCGCTGATTCTGCCGCAGGGCACCCAGGTGGCATCAATCGTCACGGCGGTACCCGCGGGTGTGAGCCAGGCCGAGAAAATCGACCGCTTCCTCAGCAGTTACAAGGGCGGCGGTTGCCTCTATGCCATGCCTGATGTGGCAGATGCGGCGAAACCAGCCTTCGCGGGCTTCGGGGCGCCGAAGGGGGTTGCGGATTTTGCGGCCGCTTTCCGCCAGGCGGTGGGGGTTGAACCGGCGATGGCCATCCGGCCCATCATGGAGGCGCAATGCGCCGCCGTCGATTTCCTGCGCGAGCTTGGTGCCGCGAAAATCCCCAAGGTGAAACTGGTGCTCGATGCCGAGGTGATCGCCGATGGCGGCGCGATCACCGGCCATCTCGAGGACGATCCCAAGGGTGAAGTGCGCCTGCTGGTGATTGGCGACGATGGTGCCGTCAATGACATTTCCAAGGAGTTCTTCCGCACCAAGGGCACCAATTTCTTTTACTCGCAAGTGGTAACCAATGCCGAAGGCCGGGCGCGCAACCAGATCATCGTGGCCCTGGTGTCGTCCACGCCATTGACCCTCACGGTGACGCACCAGCCGGGAGAGGCCAAGGCGCTGTTTGAGGATCTGGCGCGGCAGGTGAAACAGCCAGGAACCAGTGTGGCGCTCGGCTTCAGCGCGTTTCAAGTTAAGTAAAGTGAACGGCCACAAAAATAGACACACCGCCGTACCCATGATCCGTCACCCTCCGCTTCAAGCGGAGGGTCCATGCACCGGGAGAAGATGGTTCCTCCGCTTGCGCGGAGGATGACGGAAATGGGGGTGGTGTCCGCCATGAGTCTGACATAACTTAACTTGACTACGCCTCTCCCTTGGGAGAGGGAGGGTGAGGGGACCGGCGCTCACAATTTGGCGCAAAATCCCCTCATCCTCCCACGCCTTCGGCGCGGGTCCCTCCTTCTCCCGATGGGAGAAGGGGAGTCTCAGGCGGCGGCAATCTGGGCGGTTTTCTGTAACAGAACTTCGGCCTGGCGGATCGAGGCGTAGTCGATCAGGCGGCCATCGAGGGACACGGCACCCTTGCCTTCGGCGGCGGCAATCTTCATGGCGGCGATGATCTTGCGGGCGCGGTCGACATCGGCATCGGATGGGCTCATCACCTCGTTGGCCAGAACGATCTGCGAGGGGTGAATGGCCCACTTGCCTTCGCAGCCCAGCACGGCGGCGCGGCGGCTGGCGGCCTTGAAGGCGTCGGCATCCGAGAAATTGCCAAAAGGGCCATCGACTGGACGCAGGCCGTTGGCTCGCGCCGCGACCACCAGGCGCGAGATCGCATAGTGCCACATGTCGCCCCAGTGAGTTTGGCGCGCGCCATTCTCCAGCGGTTCGGTGAGGACGGCGTAGTCGGCATTGGCGCCGCCGATCGAGGTGGTGCGGGCTTTGGTGGAGGCGGCGTAGTCGGCGACACCGAAGTGCAGCGACTCGTTCCTTTTCGACGCGGCGGCGATCTCGTGGATGTTCTGCATGCCAAGGGCGGTCTCGATGATGAGTTCAAACCCCAGGCGCTTCTTGCGGCCCTTGGCGGTTTCGATCTGGGTGACCAGCATGTCCACGGCATAAACATCGGCGGCGGTGCCGACCTTGGGGATCATGATGAGATCGAGGCGGTCGGAGCAGTTCTCGAGGACTTCGACGACGTCGCGGTACATGTAATGGGTGTCGAGACCGTTGATGCGCACCGAGAGCGTCTTGCGGCCCCAGTCGATATCGCCGATGGCCTGAATGATGTTGTGGCGCGCCTGGGCCTTGTCGCCGGGCGCCACCGCGTCCTCGAGGTCGAGGAAGACCACATCGGCCGCCGATTTCGCCGCCTTCTCGAAGAGCTTGGGCTGGCTGCCGGGGACCGCCAGTTCGCTGCGGTTCAGACGGGCGGGAGCGGGTTCGATAGCGAGGAAACTCATGGGGTTCGATCCTGTAAAAAGGGCAGGCCGCTACCTAGCCGGTTGGGCCTTGCCATGCAATTGCGCCAAAGGTGGCAGGTGCAGCGATAGCTTGATTCTTGGGGTTGCTTGGGGCAAGCCAACGGCATCGCGTATCACCTAGGTGACAAACCCATGCCCGAGTACCGTTCACGCACCACTACTCACGGCCGCAACATGGCGGGCGCCCGCGGGTTGTGGCGGGCCACCGGTGTCAAGGATGAGGATTTCGGCAAGCCGATCATCGCGGTGGTCAACTCCTTCACGCAATTCGTGCCGGGTCATGTGCATCTCAAGGATCTGGGGCAACTGGTGGCCCGCGAGATCGAGAAAGCCGGCGGCATCGCCAAGGAGTTCAACACCATCGCCATCGATGACGGCATCGCCATGGGCCATGACGGCATGCTCTACAGCCTGCCATCGCGCGAGATCATTGCTGACTCTGTCGAATACATGGTCAACGGCCACTGCGCCGATGCCATGGTGTGCATTTCCAATTGCGACAAGATCACGCCCGGCATGCTGATGGCCTCGCTCAGGCTCAACATTCCGTCGGTGTTCGTCTCTGGCGGGCCGATGGAGGCGGGCAAGGTTGTGCTGAATGGTGTCAGCAAGGCGCTGGACCTTGTCGATGCCATGGTGGCTGCCGCCGATGACAGTATCTCGGACGAGGACGTGAAGATTATCGAGCGCGCGGCTTGTCCCACCTGCGGATCGTGCTCGGGCATGTTTACGGCGAACTCGATGAATTGCCTGACCGAGGCGCTCGGCCTGTCGCTGCCTGGCAACGGGTCGACCCTTGCCACGCACTCCGACCGCAAGCGGCTGTTCGTCGAGGCCGGCCATCTGATTGTCGATATCGCGCGGCGCTACTACGAGCAGGACGACGAGAGCGTGCTGCCGCGCAATGTGGCGAGCTTCGGGGCCTTCGAAAACGCCATGACGCTCGACATCGCCATGGGCGGCTCGACGAATACCGTCCTGCATATTCTGGCCGCAGCACACGAGGCCGAGATCGATTTCACCATGGACGACATCGACCGCCTGTCGCGGCGCGTGCCGGTGCTGTGCAAGGTGGCGCCGGCCAAGTCGGACGTCCATATGGAAGATGTGCATCGCGCTGGCGGCATCATGTCGATCCTTGGTGAACTCGACCGCGGCGGATTGATCAACCACGATCTGCCGACAGTTCATGCGCGTACCTTGGGCGAAGCGCTGGAGCGCTGGGACATCGGCCGCACCAACAGCGAGTCAGTGCGTGAATTCTTCCGCGCGGCACCAGGCGGTGTGCCCACCCAGGTGGCCTTCAGCCAGTCGCGGCGCTGGGACGATCTCGACCTCGACCGCGCCAAGGGTGCCATCCGCTCGGTCGAGCATTCCTTCACGAAGGACGGCGGTCTGGCGGTGCTCTATGGCAATCTCGCCGTGGACGGCTGCATCGTCAAGACGGCGGGCGTCGACGAAAGCATTCTGGTGTTCACCGGCAAAGCGCGCGTGTTCGAAAGCCAGGACGCGGCGGTGCTCGGCATCCTCAACGGCGGCGTTCATGCCAGCGACGTGGTGGTGATCCGCTACGAGGGTCCGCGCGGCGGACCCGGCATGCAGGAGATGCTTTATCCAACCAGCTACATCAAGTCGAAGGGGCTGGGCAAAACCTGCGCGCTGGTGACCGATGGACGTTTCTCGGGCGGCACCTCGGGTCTGTCGATCGGCCATGTCTCGCCGGAGGCAGCGGAAGGCGGGCTGATCGGACTGGTGGAAGAGGGCGATACCATCGAGATCGATATTCCGCAGCGCTCGATCCGGCTGGCGGTGGCTGACGATGTGCTGGCCCACCGTCGCGCCGCCATGCTGGCCAAAGGTGAACAGGCGTGGAAGCCAGGACCACGCAAGCGCAAGGTGACGACAGCACTCAGGGCCTATGCGGCGATGGCCACCAGTGCCGCCAGGGGTGCGGTGCGCTTCGTGCCGGAAAAATCCGTATACTGACGAGGAAGATGAGGATGCCGGTCCGTACTGTTGTCTGGGGCGAAAATATTCACGAGCGCAGCAGTGCCGCCGTTGCGGCGCTCTATCCCAATGGCATGCACGAGGCGATTGCCGACCTGCTGCGCCACGATGCGGGCCTCACCGTTTCCACCGCGACACTGCAGGAGCCGGAGCATGGCCTGAGCGCGGAACGGCTGGCCCGCACCGATGTGCTGCTGTGGTGGGGGCATCGTGACCATGGCGGGGTTGACGATGCCGTGGTCGAGCGCGTGGCCAAGCGCGTGTGGGAGGGCATGGGGCTCATCGTCCTGCATTCGGCGCATTTCTCGAAAATCTTCAAGCGGCTGATGGGTACGCCTTGCGCGCTGAAATGGCGGGAGGCGGGCGAGCGCGAGCGCCTGTGGGTGGTCAGCCCGCAGCATCCCATTGCCAGGGGCCTGCCGCAATATTTCGAACTCGAAAACGAGGAAATGTATGGCGAACATTTCTCGGTGCCGGAGCCTTTGGAGACGGTGTTCATCTCGTGGTTCCGGGGCGGTGAAGTGTTCCGCTCCGGCCTCACCTACAAGCGCGGCGCCGGGCACATCTTTTATTTCCGGCCGGGCCATGAAACTTACCCAACTTATCATGATGCCACCGTGGGGCGCGTGCTGCGCAATGCGGTGAACTGGGCGGCCAGCGGTCAGGACGCCTATACCGCCATCCATGACGCGCCGAATGTCCCGGTTGATGCGGCACTTGAACCACTCACCGAACGTGGCGGCAAACTGCATGGCGCCGGTGAAGAGGGCTATCGCTGATGCGGTTGCTCATCGTCGGCACGGGCGGCATGGCCAGCCAGCACGCGTTGAGCTTTGCTGCCATAGCCGGTGTGAAGCTGGTGGGTGGAGTCGACGTGGAGCGGGCGCGTGTCGATGCATTCGCCGCAAAATACAAGATGGCCAAGGCTTTCACTTCGCTTGATGAGGCCATCGCCTGGGGCAAGTTTGACGCGGCAGCCAACGTGACGCCAGACAGCGCCCATCATCCGACCACGATGGCTCTGCTCAAGGCCGGCAAGCACGTGTTTTGCGAAAAGCCGCTGGCGGAAAATTATCCCAAGGCCCTGGAGATGACGGAGGCCGCCGAGACGGCGGGCCTCGTCAACATGGTGAACCTCACTTACCGCAATGTTGCCCAGTTGCAGAAGGCCCGCGCCATGGTGCTGGCGGGTGAAATCGGCGAGGTGCGTCACGTCGAGGCGTCGTATCTGCAAAGCTGGCTGGTCTCCAAACTGTGGGGTGACTGGAAAACCGAGTCGAAGTGGCTGTGGCGCCTGTCGAAAAGCCATGGCTCGAATGGTGCCCTTGGCGACATCGGAATCCATATCGTCGATTTCGCCGTGCATGGCTCGGGGCAAAACATCGACCAGGTGTTCTGCCGTTTGAAAACCTTCGACAAGGTGCGAGGCAATCGCATCGGCGATTATGGTCTCGATGCCAATGACGGGTTTTCGATGTCGGTGCGCTTCGCCAATGGCGCGCTGGGTGTGGTCCACGCCAGCCGTTTTGCGACGGGACATATCAATGATCTGCGGCTCCGCGTCCATGGCACCAAGGGGGCGGTCGAGGTGTTCCATCGTCTCGACGGATCGACACTGCGGGCCTGCCTTGGCGGCGATATCGAGAAGGGCCTATGGACCGATGTCGCCTGTGATGCGGTGGAAACCAACTACCAGCGTTTCACCAAGGCCGTGAAGGCCGGCAAGATGCTGGAGCCGTCGTTCCGCCATGCCGCCGGCATGCAGAAAATTCTCGACCAGGCGATGGTGTCGGACGCCTGCCAACGTGATCTGTCCGTGTAAGGAGCATTCATGATTTTGCCGCAGCGGCTTCTCGAAGGCTACGCCAGTTTCCGCAGCGGGCGCTATGCCGCGGAAGCCGAGCGCTACCGCAAGCTGGGAACGGGTGCGCAGAAGCCCACGGTGATGGTGATCGCCTGCTGCGACTCGCGCGCCGCACCCGAGACGATATTTGATGCGGGGCCTGGTGAAATTTTCGTGGTCCGCAACGTCGCCAATCTGGTGCCGCCCTATACGCCGGACGGCGGGCATCACGCGACGAGTGCTGCGCTGGAGTTCGCCGTGCTGGCGCTGGGCGTCAAGCATGTGGTGGTGATGGGGCATGGCCGCTGCGGCGGCATCCATGCGGCGGTGCTGGGGTCCGATCCGCTGACGCACACGGATTTCATCGGCAGCTGGATGCGCGGCATCAAGGATGTGGCGCGCTATGTGACGCATACGCCCGATGAAAGCGAAGACGCCTTCGAACGCCGCGTCGAGCGCGCCTCGGTCGAGCATTCGCTGGCCAACATGCGGACCTTTCCGTGGATCCGCTTGCGCGAGAACGCCAGCCAGCTGACAATCCATGGTGCGTGGTTCGACATTTCACTGGGCGAACTCCATGCCTATGACGAAGCATCGAAGTCGTGGATAAGCATCGGCGAAGCGTAACGGCGCTCTTGGAAAGGGAAACTACAGCGGCTTCAACCCGGCTTCAATCTGCTGGCGCTTGCTTTCCAGGAAGGGCGGCAGCGACAGGGTGGTGCCGAGCTTGTCCATGGCTTCGTCGGTGGCGAAGCCCGGCGCGTCGGTGGCCAGTTCGAAGAGCACGCCGCTGGGCTCGCGGAAATACAGGCTCTTGAACCAGAAGCGGTCAACGGGGCCGGAGTTCGGCACGCGCATGGCGCGCAGGCGCTCGGCCCAGGCTTCATACTCCGCATACGGAATATTGAAGGCTACGTGATGCACCGCACCCGCCCCCTGCTGGGCGGGCGGCAGGGTGGGATCAACCGTGACATGCAGCTCGGCCACGGCACCCGCCGCGCCCATTTTGTAAACATGGGTGCCGCCGAAACTGCCGGCGGGCACCATGTTCATCAGATTGGTCAGGAGCGTGTCGGTGTGGCGGAGATCAGGCACGCTCATGGTGATCGGTCCCAGGCCCCTGATCTGGTGTTCGGCGGGAACCGGACTTTCGCGCCACACATGGGCCTCGCCGGCATTGTCGGCGACAAGTGCAAGGCGCTGGCCCTCATGGTCCTCGAAGGCCAGCGTTGGCCAGCCGGCTTGCTCGGAAATCGGATCGTGCTTCACGCCGAGCTTGGCAAAGCGCTGCTGCCAGAAGTCCAGCGACGACTCATTGGCGACGCGCAAGCCGGTTCGGCTGACGCAATGGGTGCCGCGATGCGCCGGGCCGGTGGGCCAGTCAAAGAAAGTGATATCGGTGCCGGGCGAGCCGATACCATCGGCATAGAACAGGTGGTAGGCCGAGGTGTCGTCCTGATTGACGGTCTTCTTCACCAGCCTGAGGCCGAGCGTTTGCGTGTAGAACCGGTGGTTGCCCGGCGCATCGGCGGTGACGGCGGTCAGGTGGTGGAAGCCTTTGAGTTTCATGGCGGCAAGTCCAGCACGCCAGATCGTGGCGGTGTTCGGTTTGGGGAGTGGAATGCTCCGGATAGCCCGCATATCGGGCTTTTGCATCATGAATTCAATAGCCTCTGATGCAGTTACAAAACAGAACGCGCAACTGGCCATCTTGCATGAAAATTTCGGAGAACCCGCTTATCTTCTCAGCTTCCCCAAGACAAAGTTCTCCAATGAATTGAGGGCTGAATTATCAACTCTATGCTTGAGCATCGAAACATGGATGTCGCCTGGAGATGGCAAGAGATCGGAAGAAACGGCTGAGAGCCCGTCTGGAATCATCGGGCGCGGCAATACGGTAAGTCCCAATCCAGCGCGCACTGCGGCGATTGTTCCCGCGTGGCTTGGGCTTGTCAGCACCAGACGCCATGGCCGGCCGGAGACTTCAAGCGTTCGAAGGGCTGCTGCCCGATAAACACAGGGTTGTGGCGCCAACACAAGGGGCAATACGCCTTCGCTTTGGACCAGGCCTGGATTGCCAACCCAGGCGAGAGGCTCCTGCAACACCACTATGCCATTGGGAAAGTCCTCTGGCCGGTTCATCTTGACGAGGACCAAGTCGAATTTGCGGGCCCGGAAACGGTCATAGAGATTGAGGGTCAGGTCGCATTCAATCGACAGCAGAATGCGCGGATGAATGCGTGCGAACTCTGCAAGGACGTCCGAGAGATAAACAGAAGCAAAATCCTCCGGCAGGCCAAACCTCACCTCCCCTTCCAGTTCTGGCTCATTGAAGCGATCCAGCACCTCGCGGTGAAGCGCATGAATGCGGCGCGCATAGCTGAGGAAGAGTTGGCCATCATCCGTGAGGCTGAGGGTCTTGCCGCGTACAATGAGGCGCTTTCCAAGGTGAGCTTCCAGCTTGGCAATTTGTTGACTTACCGCCGATTGGCTGCGGCCAACCAGGACGGCAGCCTTTGTGAACGAGCCGGTTTCGGCAACTTCCAGGAAAGAATGAAGGGTCAACGCATCCAGCATTATTCGATTCTCTAATTTTAAGAATGACAATAATGCGTTTTTCTAATGATATCAAGATCCCTAGAACGCCCTTGAGACGAATGCGGCAGGAGCCAAGGCGATGGATATTTTACAGACATTTCTTCAGAATCTGCTGTCGCCAGCGATCTTGTTTTTCGCGTTGGGCATTCTGGCGGGTTTTCTGAAGTCAGATCTCAATGTGCCCGAAAGCATCAGCCGTTACCTCTCTATCTATCTCATGATGGCAATCGGCTTCAAAGGGGGTGCTGCGCTGGCTGAAACGGAATGGGCATCGGCCACATTGCTCCCCGTCATGGCGGCGGGTGTCGCGATGAGCTTCATCATGCCCTTCGCAGGCTTTGGACTGCTGAAAGCGACCACAAGACTGGACGCCCCAACTCTTGCGGCGATTGCCGGGCATTATGGCTCGGTCTCCATTGTGACGTTCGTCACGGCGGCAAGTTTTCTGCAACAATCCGCGATCGCCTATGAAGGCTACATCGTTGCGGTACTGGCACTCATGGAAGCGCCGGCAATTCTCTCTGCTCTTTATATTGCTCACCGCGCAGCACCAGAGACGATAACAGCGGGCAAACAGGCAACGCCAAAGCTGGCGC
>JBKJQD010000005.1:0-2923 GCA_046594125.1 Aestuariivirga sp. | reverse complement strand
GTGCGGCGGACGCCGCCATCGCCGATGGCGTGGGTCGAGACCACGAAACCGTGCTTGTCGGCGCGGGTTACCACCGCGTTGAACTGTCCGGCGGTGAACAGCGGCGCGCCCTTGTTGCCGGAGTGGCCCGGATAGTCATCGAGCATCAGCGCGGTCATGGTTTCCAGCACGCCATCGATGAAAATCTTCACGCGGTTACAGTGAAGCATGTCACCCTTGTAGCGGCGGCGCATCTCGACCGCCTCGTCGACGCGCGCCGTTTCGAAATAGTTCTTGTGGTGGAAGGGGACTTCGAGGCGGGCATGGAGTTCGCCACGGTCGAGGAGGGCCTGCAACAGTTCGAGCTGATACCAGTTGCCGTCCATGTTGTGCATCGAAGTAATGCCAAGCGAGGCCGCATAGGCAATGCCGCGTTTCATGAAAGCCTCATCGGCGGCGCGTTGGGCAGGCGTGGCGGGTGGCACGGGATTTTCGCCCGTCGTCATGCCCAGCCATTCGCGGCCACCGGTCGGAATGTGCGAGAGAACCAGCATATAGGCGGCGGGTTCGCGCAGTTCACCAGTCGCCAGGCCTTGGGCGTCGAGCACGATCTCGTTGCCGGTGGGAAGCGCTTGGCCACGCATGATGTTGGCGGCTTCCAGCGCCCTGGTATTGGCCCACACCGTATGATGATCGAAGCAAACGGTGATGAAAGGAACATCGGGCACGATGCGGTCGAGCAGCTGCCGGGTGATTGGTACATCGCCGCCAAAGCTGCCGTGGGCAATGCCGGTGGCCACCACGATCTTCTCAGCCGGGCGCTTCTGCCGGTATTGAGAAACCGCATCCGCTATGTTCTGGAAGCCATTGATACCATTCAACATAAGACTGTCGAGTTCGACCGCTCCGCCGAACAAGTGGACGTGGCCCTCGATAATGCCGGGCAGCACGGTTTTCATCTGGGCGTCGATGATGCGGGTGTGTTTGGCCTTCCATCCGGCGACATCGGCGGCAGCGCCAAGCGCCACGATGCGGTTGCCCGAAAGCGCCAGTGCGGCGGCGCGCGGGCGCTCGGAATTCATGGTTAGGACGCGGGCGTTGATAATGATAATGTCGGCGCTGTTCATCGAGTCTGTACCTGTTGTCGGGCGGTGCGAACTATGACGGGCGCCCCGGACTTCGGCAACAGCCAGATTTCAAGGGGAGAGCGAAAGATGACAACTGATCTCAAAATGCTGGCATGGGTGGCGGCGCTGACCGCGCTGATGTGGTTGCCCTATATCGTGGCGCGGATACAGGCGTCGGGCCTGATGGCGACGCTGAACTACTCAGCCGATGCCGACCCGCTGCCCACCTGGGCGATGCGCGCCAAGAAGGCACATTACAATGCCGTCGAAAACCTGGCGCCGTTCGCGGCGGTAGTGCTTGTCGCCCAGCTGGCGGGTGCGGCGAATGCCACGACGGCGCTGTGGGCCATCATCTATTTCTGGGCCCGGGTGGTGCATTACGCGGGCTATATCACCCTGGTGCCCTTCGTGCGCACCTTGGCCTTCGCGGTGGGCTGGCTCGCCACCATGATGATTTTCCTGCAAATTGTGACTTGATCTTCCGGATTTGTGGCTGCACATTGAAGCTGGTGTCAACAATTGAGAGGAGGTGATCCGATGTCGAGTGAGTTCACAGCGTTTGGAGAATGCCTCGTGCGGATCGTCGCCATCGCGGGAGCGAAGGCCTGACGGTTTCAAAAGCGGGATGCTTCAGACGCATCTCACGGAAGGGCCGCTGGAAACAGCGGCCCTTTTTTATTTCCCCTCGCCCCCATCGGGGGCGAGGGCAGGGTGAGGGGGCCTTAGTTCACGGCCGCAGCACTTCCATCTGGATCGGTCCTTCGGCCCTGCCGTGGATGAACTGGTCGACGTAAGCGTTGCCACTGTTGTCAATCGTCTTGGCTGGACCCTGCCAGACGATGGCGCCCTTGTGAATCATGGCGATGTCATCGGCGATCTTGCGCGCCGAGGCCATGTCGTGGGTGATGGAGATTGTCGTGGCGCCGAGGCGCCTGACGCAATCGACGATGAGGTTGTTGATGACGTCGGCCATGATCGGATCAAGGCCGGTGGTCGGTTCGTCGAAGAAGATGATCTCCGGGTCCGCCGCGATGGCGCGGGCCAGGCCGACGCGCTTTTGCATGCCACCCGACAATTCGGCGGGATAGAGCTTTGCCACTTCGGACCCCAGTCCAACCTGGCCGTGCTTTTCGATGGCGGTATCGCGGGCCTTGGCGCGGGCCATGTTGCGGCCCTGGATCAGGCCGAAGGCGACGTTCTCCCAGACCGGCAACGAGTCAAACAGCGCCCCGCCCTGAAACAGCATGCCTAAGCGTTGCAGATAGGCATCGCGGGCCTTGCCGCTCAGGCCGATGACCTCTTCGCCCGCCACTTTGATCGACCCGCCATCGGCGTGCAATAAGCCGAGAATGCATTTCAGCATCACCGATTTTCCGGTGCCGGAGCCGCCGATCACCACCAGCGAATGCCCCTTATCGACGGCGACATTGACGCCGTTCAGCACATGCTTTGCGCCGAAGGACTTGCGGACATCGCTGAGAATGATGTGAGGATCGGCCATCGTCTCAGTCCGCGAACAGCAGCGAGGTCAGCGCGAAGTTCGCGGCGAGGATCAGGATTGCCGCGGAGACCACGGCATTGGTGGTGGCGCGGCCGACGCCTGCCGCTCCACCTTTGGAATTGAAGCCGTGATAGCAGCCCATCACGGCGATGATGAAGCCGAAGACCGCGGCCTTGATCAGGCCTGAAGTCACGTCATCGACATCGAGGAAATCCGCCGTGCTCTTGATATAGGCATAGCCGTTGAGATCGAGCGTGCGGGTGGCGACGATGTAGCCACCAGCAGCGGCAGCGTTACGACTGCCGCGAGGATGCGC
>JBKJQD010000215.1:0-18470 GCA_046594125.1 Aestuariivirga sp. | reverse complement strand
CGGGTCAGTTCTCGATGGAAAACCCGGGTCAGTTCTGCGTGAAAATCAACACGCTGGGCTTGACGCGCACTCCAAGGCCCATGACGGTGGTGTCCCAAACGAACAGGTCACTTTTGTCTCTCGCTGACAGCCCTTCGATAACGTCTCGCGTAAGCTTCTTTCTCATGCCATCCTCCGTATTGCCGACACGCAGCGTGAGTTTTTGGGTAAGCACTGGGTAAGCACGGTGGATAGACCAAGAGGGGAAGCAATGGAAGTAGCTGGTAGTCGTATTCGATTATTTCAATGGGTTATAGAAGCTGATGGGAACCCATAGGAAGAGACCACTCAGCTTCCCAAGCTGCATGTCGTGGGTTCGATTCCCATCGCCCGCTCCAGCAAATGGCGATGGGCAAGAAGATACGCGTATTGACTGTCGCTGATATCTTGCCAAAGCACTTACCCGCCATCGGCCACATGCAAAGACCGAAGTTCAAACGCGAGTTCAAGCTCGTGGCGGCAAACCTGGTCAGGGAGCGGGGAGTTTCTTTCCCCCAGGCAGCTCGAGACATCTATGTCAATGTCAACATGTCATATCCGAAGCCAGCACCGGCTGAAGTCCGGAGGCGTCATCGGCATGACTGCCTCGGACCAGTGCCGAAAGTCTGGTCAACTTGACCATAAGTATAACCCGCCTTGCGTGGCTGATTCGCATGCCTGAACAGCATGGCGAAAACACGCCACACCGGCCAATCAGCATCAATCACGCCGTTGGCCGCGGTGGTACAGCAAAACCCGAACCTTGCCGGCATCAGCCGTTGCACCGCGTTTTCTACAGAATGAAGTCCACCCCGGTGAGGCCGACGGTTCCCGTCAGCTCAATCTGGAAATCGGCAATGGCATCGCCGTTGGTGTCTCCCTCGATCATCGTGTTTGTGCCCGAGGTTACGAAGTGGACCTGACCAGCCGTACCCGGCGTGAAGGCAGTTCCAAGTCCTTCCAGGAACGTGAACACGGCATTTCCGGTACCTGTGGAGTTGGCATCGATCGTCGAGAGATCAATTTTGTCTGTCAGGTGCACGAAATCCTTGATCTGGTCATGCTTCAGCGTGGCCGCGGACTCGACTGTCGAATTGAAGTCGAAGGTGTCGGCTCCAAGCCCGCCGGTCATGATGTCCTGGCCCTTGCCTCCGGTGATGAGGTTCGCGCCCTTGTTGCCGACGAGCACATTCTTGCCGATATTGCCGGTCGCATTGATTGCCGCAGTCCCGGTGAGCGTCAGATTGTCGACATCGGCGCTCAATGTGTAAGTCACGCTTGACTTGACACTGTCAATGCCCCCGCCTTTCAATTCAGTGATGACGTCCGTTGTCTGATCGACGTAGTAACTGTCGTTTCCAGCTCCACCGGCCATCGTATCGGCACCGCCACCGCCGTCGATCGTGTCATTGCCGAGGTCGCCTATCAGTGTATTGACGGCGCCATTGCCGGTGAGAATATTGTTCAGCGCGTTGCCGGTTCCGTTGATTGCCGCAACACCGGTCAGCGTCAGGTTTTCGATGTTTCCACCATTGAAGCCGATGCCGTCGGTATCGGCGAGGCTGTAAGTGGCGCTGGCCTTGACCGTGTCGGTTCCTTCAGGGGCCAGCTCGCTGATGATGTCGTTCGTGGCAGCCACGATATATGTGTCGTTGCCGGTACCGCCGAACAGCTTGTCGATTTTGGTGCCGGTGCCGCCGTCGAGTGTGTCGTTGCCGTCGAATCCGTAAACTGACTCCGAGATCGCCGTGCCTGTAAGCGTGTCGTTGCCGGCCGTGCCCAGATTCATGGTCACGTCCCAGAAGGAAATTTTTTCGAAGTTCTTGATGCTTACATATTTCGAGCCGGCGCCGCTGGCCGCCGTAAGCGTCACAATTCCATCATGTGTCATTGCAACCGTGAAGTAACTCGCCTTGGTCGAACTCTCGTCTACAACAAGGGTGTCGAAGCCCGCGCTGCCGTCGATAACCTGGTCATTCCATGCGACATAGGGGTCAGTGTTGATCTTGATGCTGGGGCCTTGCGTGACTGTGACAGTGTCCGCGCCTGTCGTGAGGGTTATCGGTGTTGGCATTAGAACTGCTCCAATTCAGTAGATTGGCGGTTGGTGGAGATGCGTCCCTCCGCGTCGACGAGAAGATAACTAAAATTTGATTCTTCCAAGAATGACACAGCTTCGGCCTCCTTCAGCATGGCAATCGTCGTCATTGCACCAGCAGACAGAGTTGTTACTCCAACGACGCTGACAGAACGCCAACATTTAACGGACATTCCATCAAACGGATTCAAAATGTGGCAGTAATGGTTTTCGTTGTGTTTAAGGAATTTTTCATAATCTCCGCTTGTTGCCAAAGCGCCATCCGAAATGGGTATGCTGGCGATGACCGCGCCAGCTTTTCGGGGATCCTGAACACCGAAGAGCCAGGGGTTACCTCCGGGTTGATGTCCGATGGCCCTGATATCCCCACCCAAATTGACGTAGCCATTTTTGATGCCGTTCGCCCTGAGAACCGAAGCGGCGCGATCAGTCGCGTACTCCTTTCCAAATCCCCCAAAGTCAATTTCCATGCCGGCGGCCGGCAGGCGCACTGTGTCATTGCCGATCTCAACTCTACTCCAACCGATCAGCTTGAGGAGTGGAGCGACTGCCCCAGGTTCAGGCGGCGCTGATTTTGTGAAGTCCCAGGCATGGCGAAGGACACCTGATGTGATATCGAAGAGTCCGCCACTCAGATTGAACATCCGGTCAGCGAAGCGCAGCAGTTCCATGGTCTCGGGATCGCATGTCACCGCGGGTACGCCGCCCGCACTCCGATTTATGCGATAGACAATGCTGTCTTCGTCCTGGCGATAGCGTGAATATTTCTTCTCTATGCGCAGGACTTCCCTGGCGGCCAGCTGCATGGCGCGTTCCGCAGTCTCCGCGTCTTCCGCCGATGCGGCAATTTCATTGATACAACCCATGGCCTTGAACGAGGTTCTGAAAAGTTGCACTTGAAGACCCTGTCCGGTGAAAATTGAGTTTCAGGATTCAGCTGAAGATCGGGTCACTGTTCGATGAGCAGGCCGGTGAGCACCCGGTCGCCCAGGTTGGCGGCAATGCTGACAGCGGTTTCGCGCCGTGCATTGCGGGCAAGCGGATCAGCGCCTGCCTGTTTGAGTATCCGCACGGCCCCGGCATCCGCCGCCCGCGTGGCAATGATCAGGGCCGTGTCGCCAAAGCTGTTCGCGGCGTTGATATTTTCCTTTTGTGGTGCAAACGCCACGAGACATGCGGGGCACCTGGCTGCGGCGGCCAGCATGAGCGGCCTGTTTCCAGAATTGGTGATGGCGCTGGCATCCGCGTGTCGCGCAAGAAGACTTTCGATGGCCGCGGCTTGTCCGCGTGAAGCTGCGGCATGGAGTGGCGTCATTCCGTCTATGTCGGCGATGTCCAGGCGTGCGTGCTGATCAAGCAATATGTCAACAACGCCGGTATCGCCCAGCGCCGCCGCATACCACAGTGCGGTCCGTCCCGCCGCGTCGGCGGCATTGACGTCCTGAAGCGGCGCAAGCGCGGCGATCAGGTCCGTGTCATGGCAATAGCGCGCGGCCAAGTGCAAGGGTGAGTTTCCGGCTTTGTCGGACAGCCGCAATGCGTTGTGCTTCAGCATAACAACCGCACTGGCGGTCTTGCAGTTTCTCAAGGCGTAGGACAGTGCGGTGGCACCACTGTCATCCTGCAAATTGAGATCGGCGCCTGCCGCGATGAGCATGTCCGCCAGTTGGGCGTGTCCAAAGGTTGCGGCGCGCATCAACGGTGAACGGCCCCTCCGGTCACGCTCATCGACGGATATTCCGGCTTTCAGGAGAGCGGCTGTGGACGACTCCATGCCCAATGTGCTTGCCAGAAGCAGCGGTGTTTCTGCAGCGCTTCTGGCACGGGCCGCACCTGCCAACTTCAGAAATGATGCGAGGGCGGGCAGTTGACCACGGGCTGCCGCGCGCTCCATCCATGTCAACCCCGCCTTGTCCCGGTCATTGGCCTGAACCGGCGGGACAAAGGCGATATTGGCCGGCCACGGCTGCAGGCCTGCAAATTTCGTGGGTTGGATGATTGACTGATCGAGACGCGCCAGGAGTTGGCGCGCTGATTTGTCGCCACTGCTTGCCGCACGTTCCAGCCACCCGCGCGCCCGTTTGTCATCCCGGCCGACACCGACACCAAGCCGGTAGAGGACTCCGAGCCGGTATTGAGCTTCGGCGTTGCCGGCACTGGCAGCGGCCGCAAGAACTGTTGCTGACTTTTCGTATTTCCGCTTCAGAACCAGCTTCTCGAATTGCGCGATCGCCTTGTCAGCGGCCATCACAGTGCCGTGGGTCAGCGGCAGCAAGAGCAACAGGGCGATGATCAGGACGCCGGACCTAGGCCGTGCCATACTTCGTCTCCATGACGATGCCTGATTGCTTCAGGAACTCGGTGGGCATAACGCCGCCGGCGCAGATAATAACCGCATCGTTGGCGAGTGTGATGCGGTTCCCGGCGCAGTCGATATCGACTGACGTGGCACTGATTGCCTTCACTTCGGATGGCATCAACATCTTGAGAACGCCCTGTTTCACGAGCAGTTCCGCGCGCTGGCGATTGGCCATACGGGCGCGGGAGAAATGGGCGCCACGGTAGGAAAGCGTCACGGAGGCAGCCGATTGTTCGGCGATGCGCAGCACGGCTTCAAGTGCCGAGTCGCCGCCACCGACCACGAGAACATGTTTCCCGCGGTATTGTTCCGGCTCGATCATCTGATAGACAACTTTGGAAAGGTCCTCGCCCGGCACGCCAAGCATGCGCGGCGTGCCGCGGCGGCCGATGGCCAGCAGGACCGTATTGCTTTTCTCGACGCCGCGATTGGTGTGGACGGCGAAGCCATCCGTTTCACGGTCGATGCGTTCCACGCGTTCGCGGTAGCGGATGTCGAGTTTCTGCGCCGACTCCACACTTCGCCAAAATTTTAGAAGAGCTTCTTTCGTCGTCTCACGAAACTTGACGGAACCAACGAGCGGCAACACGACCGGTGCTGTCATCACCACTTTTCCGCGCGGATATTTGAACACGGCGCCACCCAGATCGTCCTGCTCGATGATGGTGTAACGGAGATTGTGGGATTTTGCGGTGAGTGCCGCGGCAATTCCCGCCGGACCGGCACCGACAATGATAAGATCCAGCTGGCCTGACTGTCCAAGGCCGGGAAGCTTGCGGATCGCCTCGACCGCTTGCCGCCCCTGTTCGACAGCGTTGCGGATCAGACCCATTCCGCCGAGTTCGCCTGCGATGAACAGGCCCGGCACGCTGGTCTGGAAATCACCGCCAATTTGTGGCAGATCCACGCCGCGCCTGGCGGTTCCAAATACCAGGCTGATTGCACCCGTGGGGCACGCCTTGGCGCATTCACCATGGCCGATGCAATGCGTCGGCGCCACCAGTTCCGCACGGCCGCCAATCAATCCCAGGACATCTCCTTCCGGACAAGCGCTGACGCAGGTTCCGCATCCGACACAAATTGCCGGGTCGATTACCGGGTGCATCGAGAAGGGTTCCGTCAGGCCGGCCTCGATAGCAGCCGTCTTGATGGCGAGACTGCGGTTCTCGCGCTTGCGGGTCAGCACGGCATAACCAACCCAGATCAAGGCCAGGATCAAACCGTAGAGCGCGAATGTCGGATCAAAAGTCATTCCATATGATCCTGTCCGGTTCAGTCCTGTACTACGCCTAGTTGGTGGGCGGCGGCGGCGATCTGACTGCTCGCTGCCGCGTCGCTGGCGAATTCCGCCATCGCCTTGCGGAGGGCATCGCGGGCCAGACCGGGCTGGTTGAGAACCATGCGTGAGCGGATCAACCGCATCCATCCGTCTGCGTCGTGCGGCGACGCTGCAAGTTTTTCCGCAAGCCTGTCGACCATTCCGCGGATCATCGACTGCTGATCCTCTGCCGGCATGGCGGTGACGGCGGCTACGTCTTCCTGGCTGATTGCCGGGGCGGCCGCTGCCGGAGTCCTGGCTGCAACAACACCAAGTGATTTTGCCAGAGCTGCGATCTGCGCGCTTGTGGACGGGTCGTCCTTGAACACGGTGAGCGCCTTGGACAGGGCCGCTTGGGCACCGGGCAAATCGCCCTTCACCTTTAGTGAGCGGATCATCATGGCCCATCCGTCGCGATCGGCAGGATTGCTTTCCAGTTTCGCCGACAGCTTGGCAATCATGGCTTCCACCGCCGCCTGCTGATCTGCGGCAGCAAGAGTGGTGTTCTGGCCAGGTACCGGAACTGCAGCACCGGCCAGAATGGCCGACGTATCGCGGCCGGTTTTCTTGCCAAGCCCGGCAATCCGTTGCCTGACATCCACCAGCCACCCGGCATCCTTGGGCGCATCGCCAAGCAAGGCGATCCACATATCGAGTGCGGCACTCAAGTCACCTGCCTGTTCGCGCGCCAGCGCCATGTAAAAGCGCGCGCGTTCCTCCCTGGAATTCTTCTGCAGCACCGCTTCGAAGAGCCCCTGTGCCTTGGGAGTCACGACGCCTTCCGCCGCTTGGACAAGCGCTTCGGCATAGGCTGACTGGTAATCAATGTTTTCCGGCACAAGGGCCATAGCCTTGGCATAGGCTTGAGCCGACTCGTCATAACGCTGGGTATTGAAGTAAGACCAGCCAAGCATGCGCCAGCCCTCGGCATCGTCAGGGCTCTGCTTCAACTTCGCCGCGAGACTGCCGATCATGTTATCGACATCGCCGGCACCGGCCTTGGCGGGCACGGCTGGCAAAATGGGCGCACTGTCAGCGGATGCACTTGCGTCCGGCGCGGGTGCCGCATTCAGCGCGCCAGAAAGATCGGGCCGGCCATTCAGGGCATAAAGACTGACGGCGCCGAGCACCACGAAGCCCGAGGCTGAAACCAGCGCCGCTGTCCGCCAGATTGGCGATACCGGGCGCGGCGTCTCGTTGGTCTTGAGCGATGCAAGTAAACGCCTCTGAATCTCGATCCTGGCCAGGTCCGCTTCGGCCGGATTGATCTGTCCGGCATCGCGGTCGCGCTCGATCTCCTTCAACTGGTCGCGGTATATGCCGCTATCGGCCATGTCCTTTTCGCCGCTCGATTCGTAGCGGCGGATCAGCGGGATGGCCACCACCACCGCGGCCGCGCTGCATATCGTTGTGAGGACAATCCAAAGCATCATGTCAGGGAATCCCCGGCAAGCGCTGCCAGCTGTTGGCGTTCGCCTTCGCTCAATGGGGCGGCAGCGGTTTCGGGGAAAGAGCCGCGACGGCGCGCATAGGCCACGAACACGGTACCGGCGATCGCCAGAATAATGCCGGGGCCAATCCACAGCAACACTGTGTCAGCCTGCAGCGGCGGCTTCAGGAGAACATAATTGCCATAGCGCAGGACCAAATAGTCGATCACCTGACGGTCGGGATCGCCCTGGCTCAAGCGCTCGCGCACAATGATGCGCAGGTCGCGGGCCAGCGGTGCCGCCGAGTCGTCGATCGACTGGTTCTGGCAAACCAGACAACGCAATTCCTGACTAAGGTTGCGGGCCCGTGTTTCAAGGGCCGGATCGGCGAGAACTTCATCGGGCATGACGGCGAAGGCAGCGGGCGTGAGCGTGCCGAGCCAAATCGATGCCAGCGCAAGGGCCGCGAAAGCCCGTAAGGCAAAAGGTGGCGGCGATGTCATGATCGCTTCTCGATTTCAGCGATGACGGGTTCGATTGCCGATTTCCAGATCTCGGGGGTGATTGGCCCGGCGTGACGATAGCGGACTCTGCCCTGATAATCGACGACGAAGGTCTCTGGCACACCCGTTACGCCGAGATCGATACCGGTCCGGCCCGAGGCGTCTTCACCGATCATCCGGTAGGGGTTGCCATATTGCGCAAGCCAGCGGGCACCTGTGGAAGGATCGTCCTTCCAGTTGATGCCGACCAGTTCGATACGGGACTCCGCCGATAACTTCATCAACATCGGATGCTCATAACGGCATCCGCCACACCAGGACGCAAAGACATTCAGCAGCATCACTTTGGAACCGCCGAGATCGCCGCTCCTCAGGCCGTCGACGCCTTCAACCAATGGCGGCAGGTCGAAGACGGGCATCGGCCGGTCCGCCAGCGTGGAGGGAAGCTGGTGGGGGTCGTGCTTCAAGCCAAAACCAAATGCAACAGAGACTGCAACAAAAAGTGCCACTGGGATAAGTGCAAAGGGTCGCATGACCGCATACTCCTATTCGGCAGGTGCGAGGCGATACACGCCACTCGCACGTTGGGGGGCGCCGACCCTGAAGCGGCGATCGGAAAGTGAAACGAACCCGCCGAACGCCATCGTCAATCCGCCGAACCACAACCATGGTGCCAGCGGATGATAGTAGATTCGCACCGTCCAGTGTCCCTGATCATCGGGATCGCCGAGTGCGATGTATATATTGGAAATGAAATTGGTGTGAATGCCCGTCTGAGTGGTTTGCTGCTGCTGCACCTGATAGAAACGGCGCTCCGCCGTCAGCACGGTTACCGGCGCGCCGCCGCGTGAAATCTCGAAACTGCCGCGTTCGGCATCGTAGTTTGCTCCGGGCACTGAAACAACATTGCGAAGAAGAATCTCATATCCGGCGAGTTCCGTCTTGCCGCCAGGCGTCATGGTCAGGATATTTTCCTGTTGCCATGTCGAAACCGTGGTGATGGCCCCAACAACAATGCCGAGGCCCAGGTGCGCGATAACCAGTCCATAGAAGGAACGTGGCGCATGGCGGGCCAGGGACAGCGAAGCCTTGGCCGTGGTCCTGCCGAGCCTGATCCGGTGCACCACCATCAACAGCGAGCCCACCATGATCCACAGCGACAGCCCGAGACCAAGGGCGCTCAGGATATGATTTCCCATGGTTGCCGCCGCTACAATCGCCATCGTCAGGACAGCGGCTGTCAATGCCAAGCCCAGCCTGGAAATCTGGGGCTTGAGCACATCACGCTTCCATTTGAGTGCTGGCCCGACCACCATGGCGATGAGCAGGGGGACCATGATCGGCACAAAGGTACGCGCATAAAATGGCGGCCCAACCGAGATCTTGTCATGCCCGAGGAGATCGATGAACAGCGGATAAAAGGTTCCCAGAAATACTGTCGCCGCGGCGGAGATCAGCAGCACGTTGTTGAGCGTGAGACTGCCTTCGCGGCTGACGGCCGCGAAGGGCGCGCCAAACTTCAATCGCGGAATGCGCAACGCGTAAAGCACGAGGCCGCCGCCGGTGGCCAATACCAGAAGCGCCAGGATGAACACGCCGCGTGCCGGGTCCAGGGCAAAGGAATGCACGCTGGTCAGGACACCGGAGCGCACCACGAAGGTTCCGACGAGACTCAGTGAAAAGGTGAGGATCGCCAGCAGAATCGTCCAGTTGACGAGAGCGTGGCGGCGCTCGACGACCAGGGCGGAATGCAGCAGCGCCGTGCCAGCCAGCCATGGCATGAACGACACATTTTCAACCGGGTCCCAGAACCACCATCCGCCCCAACCCAAGATGTAATAGGCCCAGAAACTTCCGAGGGTTATGCCGATGGTGAGAAAGCACCAGGCCGCCAGAACCCAGGGCCGCACCCAGCGCGCCCAGGCCGCATCGACACGGCCCTCGATGAGTGCGGCAACCGCAAAGGAGAAGGCCACCGAAAATCCGACATAACCAAGATAGAGAAATGGTGGATGCAAGGCCAGGCCAGGGTCCTGCAATATGGGATTCATGCCGTTGCCATCAGCGGGTGGCTGCTCAAGCCGGGCAAAGGGATTTGATGCCGCCAGTATGAACACCAGAAATCCCGAGCCGATCATTCCCTGAACAGCCAGCACGCGCGCCTTCAAACGGCGGGGCAGATTCACGCCAAACACCGCAATTGATGCGCCAAAGACAGTCAGGATCAACACCCACAACAGCATCGAACCTTCATGATTGGCCCAAACGCCAGTGAATTTGTAAAGAAGCGGTTTGGCCAACTGCGAACTGGCAGCCACCAGTGACACGGAAAAATCCGACGTGACGAAACAAATGGTGAGCGCGGCGAAGGCTGCTGCCACAAAGACAAACGCGCCAACGCCCGCGAAGGTTCCAACGGCCATGAACCCGCGATCCCCGCGCTGTGCCCCGATCAATGGCATGACCGACTGCAGCAGCGACAAGAATAGTGCGAGTACTAGCGAAAAATGACCAATTTCAGCAGCCACGCGGTAACTCTACCTTGATATACAATCGCTGAACTTTCGATTCGAATTCCATCCCGTTGTACGATATTCAGTTTGGCGTGGAATGAAAGACCCCGTGTCAGCGTATTGTCAGGCCCGTTGAAATAATTAATCTGCGTCAGTGCGCCTACATATAGTTGTGGAGTTGAACCATGTTGGTAGTTGCGAAGCGAAAGCTGGTTTTTTCTCACAGTCTGGACATTGCTGCACCATTGTCCTTGCCACCGCAAGAGATGCGTCCAGCGCCAGCCCGTCAACTGCAGAGCGGCACGGCTGCCGGACGCGCGCTGCGGCTGGCCTTTGCCGCCGCCACCCTACTGGCGATCGGATATGGATGGCTGCTGGCCGCGCGAAAAGAGTTCATCCCCGACGAAGGTGTGGGATACTGGCTGGGAATCGCCGGCGGCACCGCTCTGCTTGTGCAACTCGTCTATCCACTGCGCAAGCGCGCCCGCTTCATGCGGCGGCTAGGCTCCGCTCCGGCCTGGTTTCGTGCCCATATGATTCTCGGGATCGCCGGCCCTTTACTCATTCTTTACCATTCCAACTTTTCTCTTGGTGCCACAAACAGCAACGTCGCTCTGTTCGCGATGTTGACTGTCGCTTTCAGCGGCATCGCCGGGCGCTATATCTACGGGAAAATTCACAACGGACTGTACGGAGCTCATTCAAACGTCCACGATCTGCTGACGGAGGCGACGGGCATGCTCAAAGCCGTTGAAGCCGACGTTGGCGACGCGGGCGGCTCCATCGCCCTGAAGCTCACCGAGTTTGGCACCAGGGTCTTGCGTCCGCGACGCTCGCTTGCCGTCAATTTCGCCATGGCTCTTTGGCTCGGCTTCGCGGTTCCGGTGGTGCGCTGGGGTCTCGTGTCATCCGCCCGCAAGGCGATCAACCTCAATGCTGGACGGTTGCACTGGAACAGCGGCGAGAAGCGCGCGCATTACAAGGCAGCACGGCTCCACATCGGAAATTATCTCGATGCCGTGGTGAAAGTTTCCGAACTGTCTTTCTATGAACGGCTGTTCGCATTCTGGCATGTGTTACACTTGCCGCTCTTTTTGCTGCTGATCATAACCGGCGTTGTGCACGTCATCGCCGTTCACCTCTACTAAATTCCATAAGGTGGGACGCATCCGCATCGGCCGGGTCATTTTTTCACTGTTGGCGGCCATCGTGGCCGTGGCAGCCTTGGCCAGTGGAGCACGCGCTGACAACCCGCTTGAGAAACTGCTTATGCCTGGTCCCGTCGTGGCGGCGCACGCCAAGATCGAGGGCAAGTGCGATGCCTGCCATACGCCGTTCTCCAAGGCCGCGCAGGACAAGTTATGCCTCGACTGCCACAAGCCGGTTAGAGCCGACATCAGCAACCATCGGGGATTTCATGGCCGCAGCCCCTTGCTCAAGGGCGTGGCGTGCAACCTGTGTCACGACGACCATATCGGCCGGGACGCTGGCATCATACAGATCGATACGGTGACGTTTGATCACACCGCGACGGATTTTCCACTGACCGGCCCCCATCGCGACGTGCCTTGCACAGGCTGTCACGCTACGGCCAAGCGCTGGGCCGAGGCTGCGGCAACTTGCTTTGGCTGCCATGATGCGGACCAGCCGCACAAGGGCAATCTTGGAAAGGATTGTCAGGCTTGTCATCGCGTTTCGGTGTGGCGGGACACCATCAAATTTGATCACGCCAAGACAGCATTCCCGCTGCGCGGGAAGCACGCAAATGTAACCTGCGCCGCGTGTCACCTTGGTGAAATCTACAAGGGTCAGGCGGCGGCCTGCAATGATTGCCACGCCATACAGGATGTTCACCAGCAGCGGTTCGGCGGCACATGCCAATCCTGCCATAACGAGACTGCGTGGAAGGATGCCAAGTTTGATCATGCGGCGCAGACCCGCTTTCCGCTCAACGGCGCTCACGCCAAAGCTGTCTGCCAAGCCTGCCACGGCGCTTCGGTGCTGATCAAGATAGCGGCGGCCTGCTTTGACTGCCATGCCAAGCAGGACGTACACAAGGCCCAGCTTGGCGCGCAATGCGGCGCGTGCCACAACGACGTGTCCTGGCGCAAGGAAGTGATCTTCGACCACGGGCTTTCGAACTTTCCTCTCAGCGGATTGCATGTGATAGTTGCCTGTGAATCCTGTCATGCATCGGCCGCCTTCAAGGACGCGGGCATTGCCTGCTCGGACTGTCACACCCGTGATGACGTCCACGCAGGCCGGTTCACATCGCGATGTGAATCTTGTCATTCGGCCAATGGCTGGACGCGAGTCACATTCGACCACGGGCGGCAAACAAAGTTTGCGCTGACAGGAAAGCATGCCAAGATTGGCTGTTACAATTGTCACGTGCGGAAAAACGTGACCAGCACAAGCCTTCCCGCGGATTGCTATAGCTGCCACGCCAAGCAGGACGTACATCGCGGCAAGTTCGGAAAGAACTGCGCGCGTTGTCATGATACGTCGACCTTCTCGACCGCTTTCATCCGGCGTTGAATCCGGGAAATTAACGCCTCGTTAACGGAATATTTCTAGTCATGAGAGCGTATGTCAGCGTTCTATCAGCCCGAATCGCACATCTTAACCCGCCATTGATGGCTGTGTTAGTTTATCACAGAGGGGAGTCGGCGAGCCTGAAGCGCGGCCGATGTGTGGGATTTGCGTCTGACAGAAGCGCTCAGAACAATGCGGCTTATTGCCATTTGCGTGGCGGTGCTGTGCTTGTGCATTGGTACACAGGCTGCTGCCCAAGAGGTAAATCGCTTCGTCAAGGTCGATAGCAGCTTTGATCACAACAAGCAGACCGGCTTTGCGCTTGACGGCGCCCATACGAAAGTTGCCTGCGAGACCTGCCATACCGGAGCCGTTTTCAAGGGTGTGCCAAAGGTTTGTGAAAAATGTCACGACGGCGGCATGGCCTCGGGCAAGACCAAACAACATCCCAGGACCAGCAATGACTGCGGGCTTTGCCACAGCACGGTGAAATGGAGTGCGGTGCATGTCGACCACAGTCCTTTTGTTTCAGGATGCTTCAGCTGTCACAATGGCGACACCGCGACAGGAAAGAGTGAGCTTCACATCAGGGCCCGCAATGACTGTGCCGATTGTCACGAGACGTCCACCTGGTCCATTCCACAATTTGATCACGTCAAAGTCGAAGGCACCTGCATCTCCTGCCATGACCGGCTGCACGCAACCGGCAAGCCCTTCAACCACCTTCCGGCCAGCAACACCTGCGAGTCCTGCCATGTGACGACGCGATGGAATGTCACCGCCTTCGATCATACCGGCATCACCACCGGCTGTTTCGCGTGTCACAACAATAGCCGTGCCACGGGCCGTCCGGCCGATCACATTCCATCCACGACGGACTGCGAGACGTGCCACGTCACCACGGCGTGGAAGGTTGTGCATTTCGATCACGCTGGAGCGCTCGGGAATTGCGTCGATTGCCATGATGGCCGGAGGGCGACAGGCAAGTCGGCAACACATCTGCCGACGTCCAACAATTGTGCTGCCTGCCATATCGTCACCAACTGGACGACCGTTGCCTTTGATCATTCGCAAACCAGGGCCGCCTGCTTTGCCTGCCATGACAATGTGAAGGAGCGCGGCAAGCCTTCGACGCACATCAGGACCACCAACACCTGCGATGATTGCCATGTCACGGCGTCGTGGACCACGGTCGCTTTCGACCATTCCTCAGCCAGGGGAACCTGCTTTAGCTGTCACGACAACACCGTGGCGCGCGGCAAACCCCCAACGCACATCAGGACCACCAACACCTGCGATGACTGCCATGTGACGACGTCGTGGCTGACGGTCACATTCGATCATTCCTCGGCGAAGGGCTCTTGTTTCAGCTGTCACGACAACAACGTGGCGCGGGGCAAACCTCCGACGCACATCAGGACCACCAACACCTGCGACGATTGTCATGTCACGACATCGTGGACCACAGTGACCTTCGACCACGCCTCGTCGAGGGGGAACTGCGCCTCCTGCCATGACAACACCATCGCGCGCGGCAAGCCACCGTCGCATTTTCTTACCAGGCATGCCTGTGATGATTGTCATGTCACGTCGGCTTGGACACCGGTGAATTATTCGCACATAGGTCCTGGATTCACCGATCATGGCAGCGGCCTCATTTGTGCAAGTTGCCATATAGCGAATACCGAAAAGTCCGTTTGGAAACGCCCGGCATTCCAGCCCGATTGCGCCGCCTGTCATGCCGCCGACTTTCTGCCGGGAGCGCATATCAAATACGACAGTCCGGCGGTGGTTTATTACAAAGTTGGCGAGCTCCGCGATTGCGCGGGGGCTTGCCACATCTACACCGACTCGTCACTGACGGCGATCAAGGAGACGAGGAACGGCGAGCACCGGGCAAACCGGGGGGCTTGGTGACGCCGATGATGCACACCTTGCTGCACAAGTCTCTTTTGTTCTGTGGCGTGTGTTTCTTGCTGGCCATGAGTAGTATCGTGAGTGCACAGCCGACGCTCGACAGACTGTTGGCGTCAGCGGACGTGAGAACCGCAGGTTTGTGCAGCACCATCGACATTGCGTTCAACCGTCCGGTGACATTTGCCGGCAAGTTCCCATCCGGGACCGGTGTCGAATTTTCCGTCAGACTTGACGTTCTTGGCGCCAGCCAGACTGCGGACGGCCGGAAGCCAGTGATTGAATCCGCCAGCGTACCCGCCGGAAACAGTGCCGGACTGACATCGGTGACCTTTGATCCAGCAACCGGTGGCCCCGCACTCCTGTTGAGTTTCAACCGGCCTGTTCGCTTTCAAGTCTCGAGGGACAGCAACTCGCGGCATATTATGGTGATTGCCGCCGAAGCCGGTTCGTGGACGCAATGCGCCGCTACCGATGACGCTGCAAATGGTGATACCGGCGAGGCTGGCCACGACACGATCGCCGAGGCAAAGAAGAGCCTCGCGGCAAAGGACTACCCTCGCGCCACGGCACTCTTTACCAAGGCCGCAGCTTCGGAAAATCAGGACACGCGGCGCAATGCGCAGGAGCTTCTGGGATTGGTCCGGGAACGCGCCGGGCAACTGGCCCATGCCCGGGCCGAATACGAGAGTTATCTCAAGTCATACCCATCTGGTGCTGCAACGGAGCGTGTCCGCCAGCGGCTGGCTGGCGTGATGGTGGCGATCGAAAGCGATGCCGCCGCACAATTCGCGGCAAAGAAGAAATCCCAACTGGAAAGCAGGGGCGGTTCCGCAAAGGCAGCGATGCCAAAGGACGGTCAGCTCACAGTTTTGGCGGGCAAGGGTGATCTCGCAGAAAGCGCTGACACGGCCAAGGGCTGGAATTGGGATACCTCAGGAAGTATCGGACAGTTTTATTATCGCGATGACGGCTTCGCGGATCTTGGCCAGTTGCGCGGCAGTCTCGGAACCCACGATGTCAATCAGAACGACATCGTAAGTTCCGCTGATTTGACCGTCCATGGTGAAAGCGGCGCATCGGAAATCAAAGTGCGCGTGTCCAGTTATAATCAGACCGGGCTTGATTCAACTGGCGATGACCGGACGAACATCTCGTCGGCCTATGTCGATATGCGTAACCGCCTGAACGGCCTTTCGGCGCGCATCGGCCGTCAGACCCGCAGTGGAGGCGGTGTCTTCGGCCGCTTCGACGGCGCGCTGCTGGGCTTGGCCATCAACGACACTGTGACCGTTCAGGCGGTGGCGGGTTCGCCAGTGTACTACGGGAATATCCAGCCCTTCGCGGATGACCGCTATTTCTATGGCGCAAGTCTCGACCTTACCACGGACGGCAAGGTGTGGTCGGGCACCGTCTATGCCATCCAGCAGGACGCCGGCTCTGCTGTTGACCGCCGCGCCCTCGGCGCCGAGTTACGCTATGCCCAAGGTAACCTCACCGGTAACGCCGCCGCCGACTACGATATCTACTATGGCGAAATCAACAATGCCTATGTCTCGGGTTCATGGGCGGCAAGCGGAGGGCTCTCGGTCTACGGTACGCTCGATTACCGCCATGTGCCGTTTCTGCTGACGTCGAATGCACTGATGGGACAATCGGTCGATTCTCTGTCGGCCCTCATCAATCTGTTTGGAACCAATGAAACCCAGGCACTGGCCATCGACCGGACGGCATCGGCGTCCACGGCGACGGCGGGTTTTTCCTATGATTTTTCCGGCAAGTGGCAGATCGCGCTGGAGGGCACCATCGCCGATTACTCTGGCACGCCGGCGTCGGGCGGCGTCGATGCGATTCCCGATCCTGGTGTCGAATATTATCTGTCGGCCCAGTTGAACGGCACGGGCATCTTGAAAGAGAATGACTTCGTTGGCCTTGGCTTGCGCTATCTCGATAGCGCCAGTTATCAAAGCTATATCGCTGACTTGAGCCTGCGCTATCCGGTGAACGAAAAACTGCGCATCAATCCGCGCCTGCGGCTGGCCTATCGCGATGGACGGGACTCCGACTTTCAACAGTTCCTGATCATGCCGTCGCTCGGCCTCAAATACCAAATATCGGACCATTGGAATTTCGAGAGCGAAGTGGCGGCGCGTTGGGAAGACAACAGCACAGCAAACGGCCACGATCAAAACGCCGAACTGTTGCTGACCGTGGGCTATAGATACCAGTTCTGAGATGTCGGCATTCACGCCTTGACGCGCACGCCAAGCCCCACGATCGTGGTGTCCCAAATGCAGAGGTCACTTTTGTCTCTCGCATCCAGCCCTTCGATAACGTCTCGCGCAAGCTTCACTCTCATGTCATCCCCGGTATGGCACGGTGGATAGATCAAGAGGGGGCTGGAGCAATTGCAATTGGCCGACGCCCGCGATGCCGCCCAATGCGAGGCCGCGATACCAGAACACGAAGCCGATCACCATGCTGAAGACCGACACATCGGCAAGGCACAGCCATGCCGATGCGCTGATGCCGTCCCAGACGGCGGGCAGCGTTGCCAGCGCCATCGCCGCCATGACCGGCAGGGACAGCACCAGCGCCCAGGAAATCACCTGCCAGCCACCAAGCTTGCGGGACAATGCCGCACCTTCGGCATAGCCGAGGCCGCACAGCAGGATCGCCGCCACCATGAGAAGGTCGCCGCGGCCGGGACGCGCCTGGCGCAACACCAGCAGCAGTGCCGCGCCGAGGACCGCGGCAATCACCGCCCTGGCCGACGTCTGGAACAGCGGATTGAAACTTCCGACGGCAATACGGGTGGCGGGCAAGGAGCCGCTGAAAATGACGACGCCGAGATGGAAGGCACGGCGCGGGTCCGCAGCAGGGATCATGGACCGGACTCCTTGAGAAATCCGGCCAGCGCGGCGGTGAAGTCCTGCCGGTAACGCGCCACATTTTCGGCCTTGGGGGTGATTTGGGCAAAGCGGGCGCCGGGTATGAGCAGGGCCAGTTCGCGCGCCATGGCGAGCGGATGGATCGCATCCTGGCCATGGCCAATCACCAGCGTGGGGACCTTGATCGCGGCGATCGCGGCTCTGCTGACACCCGGACCATCGCCAGCAATGGCGAGCAGCAAGGCTGAGGTGACGGCAATGGGCTGGCGCGCAAAGAAGCCGCGCAGCGATGCCAGATTATCGGGTGCCTCCCCGGCCAGACGCCGGGCGGTGTCCGACCTGTCGAATTCGCGCAAGGCGTCATCGGGGGCATGGTCGCGCAGCAACCGCCCCACCTCGAGATTGGGTGCCATATTGGCAGGCGCCGGCTGGTCCACCCAGGCGGGTCTGGCCAGAACCAGGCCGTTGACCAGTTCAGGCCTGACCACCGCGATCCGCAGCGCGATGGCGGCCCCCATGGAGATGCCGCCCAACACCACCGGACCGGAGTTCAAGCTTTCGATGAAGGCCGCGACATCATCGGTGAAGGTGCTTATCGTAAATAGCCCGGTATCGCCCGCCTGCGACTGGCCGTGACCGCGGCATTCGACAGTAAGACAGCGCCAGCCGCTGCCGCCAGGAAACACCTCCAATGGCTGACCCGCTGCGCCACAGAGCCCGTGCTGAAACACGAATGGCTGTCCGGTGCCCTTCGTTGCAACCGAAAGCGCCAAGCCGTCCCTGTTGAATACCGAGCGCTCCATGCTCAAAGCGCCGCCAGGGTGCGTTTGAGGAATTCAGCCACGGATGGTGCCGCGTCAGCGTTCATGCCGTGGGCGATCAGATGGCCAT
>JBKJQD010000461.1:0-2647 GCA_046594125.1 Aestuariivirga sp. | reverse complement strand
TTTTTGAATAGGACAGTGAATTCCTATCCGTACACAATCCTTGTTATCTTTTTTCCCACGGGGGGGGCGTTTCGCGAGCCGTTGTTGACTGGGGCGGGGGATGCGGGGCCTGAAGATGGCGGTGACGGACACCGCCATAACCAGGGGCCAGCCCACACTCCCGCTCAACCCGCCGGGTTGGGACTCCTTTGCTGGATAGGGAGATCAGATGCGGAATGCGGACGATCTTCGGAAGCCGAGAGTGGGCATGGGTCAAAATCCGCGGCGCGGAAGGCGTGAAGAACCGCCCTCCTGCCTCATCTATCCGCGGTGAAGCGCGTCCCGCGCCTCCCCTCCCCACCGAAACCTGGCTTGCCAGGGTTTCGGCAAGAAAAAGTCTTCTTCGGCTGCCTGCCGCTGTGCTGGCGGACACGCTGCCACAGGGCGGGGCGCTGCCGCAACTACATGCCGCTGGCCATCCGCGAGTTCATGCCGGAATTCGGCCACTACATCGCCCGCCTCAACGGCGAGGTGCTGCTCGATCATGACCACAGCCTCGATGGCGCCAAACTCTACGTTCTCGACGAATTCCCCGGGCCGTGGCTCGAACCCGATCCCGCAACGGAAAAGACCCGGCACTGGGCAGCGCTCTACCATCAAGTGCCAGGCCGCCCGCCGCTGTCCACCGAGCTTGACCTCCCTGCGCCCCGCTGCCAAACACAGCACAGCGGGCGGCATGGATACTGATCATGACATCGAGATTTTTCTGGTGGTGGCTCCGGGGCTTGGCCCTGAGCTGCTGGCCGAGGCGCGCGATTTGCATTTCAAGAATCCCCGGCAGGTGGCTGGCGGCGTGACGGTCGCGGGCGGCTGGCCGGAAGTGTGGCGGGCCAATCTTGAAATCCGCGGCGCCACCCGCGTGCTGGCCAGGCTTGGCGCGTTCAGGGCGCTGCATCTGGCGCAGCTCGACAAGCGGGCACGGCAGTTTCCGTGGGGCGCATTCCTGCGCGCCGATGTGCCGGTCAGCGTGGAAGTGTCGTGCAAGGGCTCGCGCATCTATCACTCGGGTGCTGCGGCCCAGCGCATCGCCACGGCGATCGGCGAGGAACTGGGCGCATCTGTCGCCGACGATGCCGAACTGTGCATCAAGGCGCGCATAGAAGATGATTTGTGTACCATCAGCGTCGACACGTCTGGTCAATCCCTGCACAAGCGCGGCCACAAGGAAGAAGTCGGCAAGGCGCCGCTGCGCGAGACCATGGCCGCCCTGTTCCTGCGCCGTTGCGGTTATGATGGCAGCGAAGCGTTTTTCGATCCGATGTGCGGATCGGGCACCCTGGTGATCGAAGCCGCGGAAATCGCCGCAGACCTCAAGCCCGGCAGGTCGCGGCATTTTGCTTTCGAACAACTGGCGGGCTTCGACTCGGACGCCTGGCAGCGCCTGCGCGGCAGCGGTTCGGTGACCACGCCCGCCGTCCGCTTCCACGGCAGCGACCGTGATGCTGGTGCGGTGCGGATGAGCCGGGCCAATGCCGTGCGGGCTGGTGTGGCGGAGTTTACCAGCTTCCAGCATCGCGCCATCAGTGATGTTTCCCCGCCCGACGGGCCGCCCGGACTGGTGCTGGTCAATCCGCCCTATGGCACGCGGATCGGCGACAAGGCCCAGCTTCACGGGCTTTACGGCGCGCTGGGGCAGACGCTGCGGAGCCGCTTCACCGGCTGGCGCGTTGGGCTGATCACCAGCGAGCCGGCACTTGCCAAGGCAACCGGTTTGACCTTTCTGCCCACCGGCCCGTCGGTGGCCCATGGCGGGCTGGGCGTGCAGTTGTTCCAGACGGAGCAGTTGCAGTAGGATGGCTCTCTGTTCGCTCCGCAAATCAGGACATTCCCGGCCATGAAAGCCAGCACATACTATGCGCCCCATGGCGGCCATCCGCCCCAGTCCGATCTCTTGACCGGACGTGCCATGTTCACCGAGGCCTATGCGGTGATCCCCAAGGGCGTCATGGGCGATATCGTCACCAGCTATTTGCCCTTCTGGGAACGCACCAGGCTGTGGATCATCGCCAGGCCTTTGTCGGGCTTTGCCGAGACGTTTTCGCAATACATCATGGAAGTGGCGCCGGGCGGCGGCAGCCTCAAGCCTGAACCGGACGCCGCCGCCGAGGGTGTGATCTTTGTCGTCGAAGGCATGCTGGTCCTGACCATGGACGGAACACGCCATGACCTTGGCCCCGGTGGTTATGCCTATCTGCCGCCGGGTACGGACTGGTCGGCACGCAATGAGGACGCCGAGCCGGTGCGCTTCCATTGGCTGCGCAAGGCCTTTGAAGCGGTTGCGGGCCTGGAGCACCCGCCGGCCTTCGTCACCAATGAGAATAAAATCGCCCCCATCACCATGCCGGGCACTGATGGCAAGTGGGCGACCACCCGCTTTGTTGATCCCGCCGACCTGCGTTACGACATGCACGTCAATATCGTGACCTTCCAGCCCGGTGCTATCATCCCCTTTGCCGAAACCCACGTCATGGAACACGGCCTCTATGTGCTGGAGGGCAAGGCCGTCTATCGGCTCAATCAGGACTGGGTTGAGGTCGAGGCGGGAGATTTCATCTGGCTGCGCGCCTTCTGTCCGCAAGCCTGTTACGCTGGCGGCCCGCGCCGCTTC
>JBKJQD010000423.1:0-8665 GCA_046594125.1 Aestuariivirga sp. | reverse complement strand
GGTCCGCAAGACGGATTGTTTCTCCCATCCCCACGCCCGCTTTTTCAAATGCGGCGCCGAGCAGACATATCATCCGATCCGTCGAGCTTGGTTTGCCGCTGCTTCGCTTGAGCGAGGCGTTGATGGCGATTGCTGTAAGTGAAGGCATCGTGTTTCCTCTTTTGGATTGGTCTTAAATTTCGATACCGCTTGACCTCGCCCGGTGAATTCAAACTGTTTCGAACGACACCATCGAGGGTTGGTGGGATTGATCTCAGTGGTGAGGGCCCCGATAGGATTTAATTCGTCTTGGCGCGTTCAGCGTTCAGATGCGTCTCCAGCTTGCCCATCCGCAGTGCGCGCTGATCGCCTCTGCCATGGCCAGCATCCCTCAATTTCAGTCTCAAGCGAAAAACTTAGGAAGGTTCGGATAACGATAATGACCGCGAGCAACCCCACGCTTGTGAACGTCAGCGGAGCGGTGATGGTCCCGATGATGTCGGCGCCGACCAAGAGTTCTAGGCCTAGGAGAATGCCGCGACCAAGGTTAGCCCGGTAGCGCTCGTAACTTTCGCGCCAGACGCCACTCTTCATGCCATCTCGTATGAACCAGACGCTTGCAAGAACCACTCCACCCAGGATGATCGCAACACCGGCGATCTCAAGCAGCTTCGCCAGCTGTTCGATGTAAAAGTGCACCTGCTCCACTCCGATGAAATGGCCTCGTGCCGAGTTCGTTCCGAGCTAGGCTCGGCTAAGGAGCGAAGGAGTTGATCGATCGAGAGTTGGATGCACCCAGTAAGGACCTCAACCTAGCGTCCGTTCTCCAACAATCTGGGCGTTACGTGGTGCGTTGGCAATCATTTCATCCCATCGATCGGCGGACCGGACCGCTCGTTCTTTGATGTTGCGAAGGTCCGAGGCTTCCGCTTTGGTGCGGTCGGCTTCGGCGTTTTTGCAGTATGCAGCGAGTAATACTGTCATCGGGAAGAAACAGCCGGAGCTACGGCGAGGCTCTATTCTAAAGGGCCCGCAGTGGTGCTGGGATGGGTCCGATGGGTTGTTGTCAGATGGTGTGCTCACAACCCAAAGCGGGCATGAGCAGAGCGGGTTATGAACAGGGATGATTGCGAGCACTCCGGTCGACGACTCGCGATATGGTCCCACCCTGTACGATCACCGAAAACAGGACCACGAAGTATGTAGCGGCGAGGATTGCCGTTTGCTGCGTCCCTTTCGGCAACGAAAGTGCCATTGCGATTGATATGCCACCTCGAAGCCCACCCCACAGGAGCGTCGGCAGCGCCGGACCCCGCATCGGAAAGATGGATCGCAAGGCGAGCAGCGGAGGCACTACGGAGACGCAGCGCGCGAGAAGCACAATCGGAATGGCGATTACGCTCAAAGCGATCAGTTTCGGTTCCGGCGAGATAGCAATGATCTCAAGCCCGATCAGGAGGAACAAAACCGCATTGAGAAGCTCATCAATCAGGGCCCAGAATTTTAGCACGTGGTCGCGGGTTTCATCGTCCATCGCATAGGCAACCCCGGCATTCCCGATCAGCAAGCCGGCGACCGCCATTGCGACCGGCCCGCTCACTCCCAACCACTTGGCCACAGCATAGCCGCCCATCACGATGGCCAGGGTGATCATCAGTTCGACATTATATTCGTCAATGGACCGCATCGCCACGAAGCCGAGCCAGCCAACGGCGAGACCCACGAGGATGCCGCCTCCCGCCTGAATAAGGAAGGTCTGCGAGGCATCCGACATGGAGAAAGAGCCGATCCCCAGCGCAACGGAAAGAAGGATCGTGAAGACCACAATTCCGACCCCGTCGTTGAACAAGCTTTCTCCTGCGACGGTAGCTTGAAGTGCCGGCGAGCATTGGGTTCGCTTCAGCACTCCCATCACCGCGACCGGATCGGTTGGGCTGATCAAGGCGCCGAAGACGAAACACCAAATGGGCATGACGCCGATTCCAAGGAGCAGGCTGAAGGCGTAGAACACCGAGCCGACGATAAATGTAGAGAGCAAGACGCCCACAGTGCTGAGAACCAAGATCTGCCACCGGCCACGGCGCATCTCGAGCCAATCGACATGCAATGCGCCGGCAAACAGCAGGAATGACAACAACCCATCGAGCAACGTGGTTCTAAAATCCACTCGTGCGACCAGCTGCGCAACGTAATCCGACATGTGGCTGCCGGGCAGGAGGTAGTCGATCGCAATGACGAGAAGTGATGCAAGCGCGCCCATTGCGGTCATGGCAACGGACTGAGGCAAGCCCAGAAAACGGTGATTAATGAAGCCGAGTGTCGCCACCATCACCATCAAGATCGCCGCCACATCGAACGGGCTTATTCCTGACGAATGCATTTGACCCCCGATAAAACTACGGCTGCGGCGATTTCCATATTGGTCCTAGAGCCTTCTGGAGATCCCGACGGCCACTTCCGCGTCTGAGCTTTCATTGTTCAATCCGAGCGCGCTGCCAATATCGAGCTGGATTTTTTTCGATGGCTGCCAAGTTGCCGATACTCCGGCAAGCAATTCCGTAGTGTGACCAGCTGGGTCTCGATCACGAAAAGCCGAAAGTTCGAGGGTAATTCCTGTGTTTCCCGAAATGGCAAAACCCACACCGGCGACCATACCATAGGCCGCATGACGTCCGTGGCCCTCACCGTTACCGCTGGCATCAATTTCCGGTGTGGCTTGAAGCTGGACACGATCTGAAACGTCGAAGCTTACTGGTATGAGCAGGCCCGCAGACCAGTCATGATTGCCGATAGCCGATCCGCCAACGGGAAGGGTGACGAACGGCTGGATGGCGACGGACAGGGCAGTGCCGTCTGGGTGACTAACACTGTGCTTGTAGCCAACGGTTACATCGCCAACGCCCTCGGCCCTCATAACCCTATCAGTCGATTTGTCTCGCTCTCTGACGTGACCAAATGGCGTCCATCCAAACTGAAGTTCGTCGAGGTCCGATAAGCCATATCGGAAAAGCATATCGCCGATCAGGAGCGTGTCCGTTCGTGTGTCCCTATTACTGTCGACAGTCCAGTCGCCCAGACCGACTTCGATCAGCATGTGGCCGGTATCGACAATACACGGGGCGGTCCCCAGGCCGGGTCGCGTGGGACACAGATCCCGTATTTCCGCGCCACTTGCTGGGCACGGGCAAAGCGTGGTGAGGCCGAACAGAAAGAATGCGGATGCGCTTATGCAGCTAGCGCGGACGTTCACTGGCCTCACCCTGACTTATGGCTTCATTCGTCCCGATATTGGGAGTGGCGTCGTTCGTAATGATTACGGGCTCAGTTGTCGGTACAGAGACAGGCTGTTCGATCAAGCTTGGGTAATTTCCGTCCTTGTCCTGCTCGATTGCTTCGACTTTCGCACAGGAAACAAGAAGCGCGGAGGCCAGAACCGTCATTGGAATGCAGCCGGCGGTGACCAAGGCGAATTTGCCCGCGCTTTCGCGTCGATTCTGAAACACAGGCACGATCAAATCCTTCCTCTAGCCGATTCTTTGAGGACCAAACGTCTCACCTTGCTTTCGCCGAGCATATTGCGCACGTTCGTACGCTATCGCAAGCGACGCATTGGTAGCGCCGTTGGCCTCAAGGGTGATTTTCGATATCGTCGGCGCAACGAGGGAATCGATGACCACTTATACAATACGCGCGACCAAGCTTGATGGACGAACCATAGAGGAGAAGGCGCCTCTTTCAGCCTTACAGGCCTATGAAAAGGCAGCTGAGATGTGGCGTCTGGGCTGCCATAATATCATCCTCACCAACGGAGTGACAGGCGATCAAATCAATAACGTCGAGAAATTACTGCCATACCCTGAGCCACGATGACGGGTTGTTACGGTCGCTAAATCTCATCGCTTGGGCCGGCTTTCAAGTACTGGTTTTTTTGAGGGGCATCTCAAGATTACAGCCGTTTATTGTCCATCGACGCCTCCCCGAGCGTGCACAACGCGATTTATTTTTGCGCACGCAGCTACTCGCACTCGCGACGCCGGGGTGGTTATTCTCGCCCAAATCGAAGCGCTTGATCGCAAAGGCGTGGAAGTCATTTAGCGATACCTTCCCATCAAAGTTTGCTTCGAGCACGGCGATTGCGTTTCTGCCGTGGTCCGCATCGGGCATAGGCAAGGCGGCGCCATGTTAGTTCGCGCCCGCTGGGCCGCAGTAAGCGAAAAAGTAAGAGGCAGTTACTGGTTCCTTCCGACGTTGCTAGCTTGTGCGGGGCTGGCGCTAGGGCTTTCGTTGGTCATGATCGATGCTCGTCTTGGCGGGGCTTGGCTTGGCCAATACGAATGGTTTTACGGCAGTCGACCGGAGGGCGCGCGGTCAATGCTGTCGACTATTGCCGGCTCCACAATCACCGTGGCTGGAGTGGTATTTTCGATTACTCTGGCAGCCGTGACATATGCTTCAGGCCAGTTCGGGCCGCGCCTGCTCGGCAACTTCATGCGGGACCGCGGCAATCAGGCCACGCTTGGCGTCTTCATCGGCACATATCTTTATTGCCTTGTCGTTTTACGGACCGTCCGTAGCGCCGGAGAGGCTAGTATCAATTCTGGCGGAGCTGTCCACGATGCCTTTGTCCCTCATTTAGCGATGTTCGGCGGCTTGACGCTTGCGATAGTTTCGACGGCGGTGCTGATCTATTTTGTCCACCATGTGACAAGTGGCATTCACATCAATAATGTAATTGCTCAGGTCGGAAATGATCTTATCGCCAAAATCCGTCGGCCAGACAACCAAGAGGACACTGAGAGAGAAGCGACGAGCCCACCGCCAGTTGCCGGGACCACCTTGGCCATCATGGCGGCGAAGACGGGATATATCGAGTCCATCGACGTTGGGGCTCTGCTGAAGATCGCTTCGCGGAACGACCTGGTGGTACGTCCGATCAGGCGCGTCGGCGACTTTGTTTCGGAAGGCTGGACGATACTGGAGGCCCACTCCCCCGCATTGATCTCTGATCGTACGATCGAGGAATGTATTGCCGTTTTTACGGTTGGCCGCCAACGGACGGCGAAGCAGAATTTGCGGTTCGGTATCGACGAACTAGTTGAAATTGCAGCCCGCGCGCTTTCGCCCGGGGTCAACGACCCCTTCACTGCGATCGCGTGCCTCGACTGGCTGGGCGCCGCGCTTGCCGAGCTGGACCGTCGTCCTTTTACTCCGAGGCAGATGTTCGCCGACGACGGGAGCGTCCGGATTATCTTGTCGCCGCTCAATTTCGAGGATTATCTCCAAGCTGCCTTCGGACAGTTGCGATCCTATGTCGCCGCTGACCCCAACGCGCGAGCCCATGCGCTCAACACATTGACTGACCTTGCAACGCACGTCCGTCACCCGAGACATCGCATACTGATCGAGGCTGAATGCGCCCGCCTTGCCGATATGGACCCAAGCGATGATTGAAAACGGAAGAAGTTCCAGATGCCTCAACTCCTAGCATACCCAGCTGACAAGACTCCGCCGACCCCGCGTTTCCTGCCACCGCAGCGCCTTGACTACAACCGAAGGATGTCGAACTGATCGTGGGCAAAAGACCAACTGCTTGGCTAGTAGAACTCGCGGCAACCGTTCGCGTATACGAGCGGTGGCTGTTGATGCGGCGGAGCGTGCCCACCTTCTTCGCGCAAGGACCGTGGCGACTGACTGGCCGTGATTGGCTCGCGGCATTGGTGCGTACCATACGTGGCGCGAGAGACAATGATTATGGTATGGCGGCGAGCGCGATCGCCTTCGCTTCCTTTCTGGCATTGCTGCCGCTGCTCGGCGCGGTGGCGCTGACGTACGGGATGGTGACGCCGGCTGGCCGCGTCGTCACCGACATTCGCGCTCTGCTCTTTCTCCTACCCGGTGATGCCCGCAAATTCATTGGCGACTGGTTGGTCCGGTCGATAACGCGCAGCGAGGGGCGCGAAGCAGGACTTATGATCTCGATCATAATCGCATTGTTCAGCGCCCTGCGCGCCGGGCGCACAATCATCGCCGCGCTAAACAAAGCTTCAGGAGTGGAGACCATGCGCGGGTTTGTTCACCGCCGGATCGTGGCGTTGCTGATCGTCTTCGGCAGCTCGCTGTTAATCCTTGCTGCATTGTTCGCGATTGCCAGCCTCGGATGGATCGAACGCGCTGTTCCGCCGGAGCTGGTTTCAGTTCTGGCTACGCTGCGTGCAGCTTTCTGGACTTTGGCAACAAGCGGCGCAGTTGCGGCGCTCGCGCTCATATATCGTTACGCCCCGAACCGATCGCCGCCATCCTGGCGCTGGATACTTCCCGGCGCGATTGTCGCCACGCTTGTCTGGCTGTTCGCTACGTTTGCGTTCGGCTGGTACCTGGGCAGCTTCGGACGCACCAGTCGAACCTATGGAACGGTAGGTGCCATCGTGGTCTTGCAATTGTGGCTGTTCTTGTCCGGATACATCGTGCTTTTGGGGGCAAAGCTGAACGCAGAGCTGATACGTAGTGCCGGCTTGAAAACTGGCGGTAGAAGCTGAGCCGTCGAGGATCAGTCAAAAGGAGAATTCGTTATGTCGTACCTTCGCTTCGCGGCCATGATCGCGGTTTCGACGGTAGTGATGTTTGGGCTGACGTGACCCCCGTTTTTTTCCTCCATTTGAAGCTATAGCCCGACCCCGAAGAAGGGACGGACAGATGAAGCGGAAGCAGTTTGCGGAAGAGCAGGCCAATATGAATGGTTCTACGGCAGTCGTCCGGAGGGCGCGCGCTCGATGCTGTCGACCATCGCCGGCTCGACGATTACGGTAGCGGGCGTCGTGTTTTCAATCACGCTGGCAGCGGTGACATACGCTTCAGGGCAATTCGGGCCGCGGCTGCTCGGCAATTTCATGCGTGATCGCGGCAATCAGGCAACGCTTGGCATTTTCGTCGGGACCTATCTTTACTGCTTGGTCGTCTTGCGCACCATCCGCAGTGCTCAAGAGGCAAATGCCGATGCAAATGGTCTTGTTCGATCCGCCTTCGTTCCTCACTTGGCGATGTTTGGCGCTTTGGCGCTGGCAGTCGCCTCAACGGCCGTGCTGATCTACTTTGTGCACCATGTCACGAGCGGCATTCACATTAATAACTTCATTGCCCGGGTTGGCGGTGATCTGATTGTTGGCATCCGGAGGCAGGAACGCGCAGGCAGAGAAAACCCGAAAAAGCTCGAGCCACCGACCCTCTTCGCGTTGAGCCACCGATTCGATGCGACGAACACCGGCTACATCGAGGCGATCGACTATGACCTGCTGATAAAAATCGCATCGCGAAACGACCTCGTCTTGCGCCCGACCCGTCGAGCCGGCGACTTTGTTGCGGAAGGCTGGGCACTGCTGGAAGCTTATTCAGACGAAACTATTGGCGACGAGATCCGGGAAGAGTGCGTCGCTGCCGTCTCGATCGGGCGTCAGCGCACGGCCCAACATGATTTACAGTTCGGCATTGACGAGCTCGTTGAAATTGCGGCGCGCGCATTGTCGCCCGGCATAAATGATCCCTTCACTGCGATCGCGTGCCTCGACTGGCTAGGCGCCGCGCTTGGCGAGTTGGCCAGCTGTCCGCCGCCTCCAACCGCGCTGACCGACGATCACGGGACTGCTCGAGTTGTGGTTCGCCTACAGGATTTTGAAGACTATCTCAGCGCCGCCTTTGGACAATTGCGTCATTATCTTGTCGCGGACCCAATCGCGCGGGCTCGGGCGCCTCACACTTTGGCAGGTTTGGCGTCGCACGTCGGTGATGAACGCCAGCGCGTCTTCGTCGACGCCGAGCGCGCTCAACTTGAGTCCGTGGAGTTCAGGTCATGAATGGATTATCGTTGCACTCACTTGTGATCGGTCAGGTTGCTACCGGTCGAACCGGAAGTTTCATCGACGCAAATTTCAGCGTGATAATGGTTACCGTCAATCGCTTGCTCAACGGTTTTCTCGCCATGCTTCCACTTTTCATTGCGGCGATTCTTGTCTTTATGCTGTTACTCTTCGCAGCCAAGGGACTGCGCCATGTCGCCGAGAAGGCGTTGGAGCGTTCTTCGAACCAGAGTGCGGCAACGGCTATCAGCCGACTGCTCTACGTGGCGATGGTCGCACTGGCCGGCTTAATCGCCGTTACGATCGCCTTCCCTTCGATGACGCCGGCAAAACTCATTTCGGTGCTGGGGATCGGCGGCGTGGCGATCGGGTTTGCGTTCAAGGACATTTTCCAGAATTTGCTCGCGGGTATATTGATTCTGCTGCGCCGTCCTTTTCGCGTGGGTGACGAGATCACCACGGGCGAATTCACCGGCACAGTCGAAGCGATTGAGACCCGTGCCACCATCATCCGCAGTTACGATGGGCGCCGAGTTATCATTCCCAACGGCGACGTCTACACCAAGCCAGTCATCGTCATTTCCGCCTATGACATGCTCCGCTCAGAATACGACGTGGGTATCGGCTATGGCGACGATCTGACACAGGCTAAGACGATCGCACTAAAAGCGATCAAGCGGGTCGATGGGGTTCTCGCCGACCCTGCTCCGGACGTGCTGGTCTGGGAACTCGGTGACTCAGCCAAAAACATCCGCATTCGCTGGTGGACAAAGCCTGCCCGTGCCGACGTACTGCGTATCCGGGACGGAGTGCTGAAAGAGGTGGCAGAGGCGATT
>JBKJQD010000354.1:0-5828 GCA_046594125.1 Aestuariivirga sp. | reverse complement strand
CTTCTGCGGAGGCGCAACCACGTACCCTGTGGTGCAAACACCACGTTTGACTCGTTCGGCGTGTAACGCTTGTCCGTCCTTTTGTATCTTGAGGTCCTCCACTGCAATCTTGGAATGCCAATTTTTGGTATTTTTCATGGCAGCGTTAACCTGAGCTCGGAGCCCTGGCTTTCTCCTCGGACCCTTGACAAAGTTTGGAATGTGGTATTTCATTATCTCATTAATCGCTGGTCAGTTTTGCTTGCAGTGCCTCGCTACTGTCTCGTCTGGTTTCCAGAAGGAGGAAGAAGTGTCGGCAAGATGGTTCAACAAGAGCTTGATGGTTATTGGTTGGCTTGGTTTTGCCGCCGCTTCGGCGGTTTATGCCCATGAGCCTTCCAACCCAGCTGCAGTCGGCAACCTCAGTATCCTTGTCCGCGCTTCCGGCCTGATCCTTCACGGCAAGGTCGTCGGCGTCACCTATGTCAACGGCATACAGGACGGTGGCGGGCTCATACCGCACGGTTTCGTCTCCTATGAAATTACCGAAGTACTGTTTCCGGCCAGGGACGCGGGCCGCGCCACGGTGGTGCTGCGCTTCGTCGGCGGACCGGATGGTCAGGGCCGAGTGCTGGATGTCGTCGGTGTACCGAAATACCAGGTCGGCGACGAGGATGTGCTGTTCGTCAAGTCAAACGGCGAGACCGGATGCCCCTTGGTGATGTGCGAGTTCGGCCGTTACCGTGTGCTCGATGGCCTTGTCTACGAAGCCCATGGCTCGCCGGTGACCAGGATGTCGACGTCGAAAATATTGACGGATGGCAACGGCCCGCTTGTGCTGCAGGAATTTTCCTATCAGGCGCCGGCCTTCGATGACCTCATGAAAAATCCCTCGGCGCAGGCACTGTTGACAAAGTCGGGGCTGACACTCGAAGAGGCGCGCCAGAAATATGAGGCCGAGGCGCCAGCGGCGATCAAGATCGGAGAAGCAGCCGTGCCAATACCCGGCACGCCGCGCCTTGGCCTGGAGCTGGCGGCGTTCAAGAAGACATTGAGCACCGCTATCGGGCTTTTGCTACCTGCCGTGCCTCCGGCAATCGCCGATGCCGACCCGAAAAAACCAGTGCTGCTGCCCCCAGTCAGGGAAACAGCACCGCCGAAGTGAAGGTCAAGGTTCTTGCAGTGACAGACAGGATCGCCATCATGCGAGCAACATCGTTCATCCTTGCACTTGTTCTTGGTCTGCTGACCGCCGAAAGCGCCTACGCCTACAAATACAAGGTCTGCGAGGCGCTCGGCGATTCGAAAAAGATCAAGCTGCCTTCCAACTCGAAGGCCTTGCGGTCAGGTTCCGTGAGTTTCCCGGCTGGTGTCTGGCTCGATGGATTGAACAACGCAATCGCGCAGTTCAACAAGAATCCCAGCCCGTTCCGCTTCTCGCGAGTCACGGACTCGGGCGGATTGGCATTGGGCAACGGACAAAGCGAAGTCTGGGGCAGTGACGACCAAGGCATTCTCCAGGGCGCGCCGGCGATTGCCTATACTTATTCGGACTGCTACTGGTTTTTCGGCATCACCGCGCAGATCAACGAGGGCGATACGATCTTCGATTTCGGTGATCCGTTCCGGTGGACGCCGACGAGGACGAAGTCGGCGATCAAATCCTATATCGGATCGGCCGGCAAACGCCTGCTGCAGGGTACGGCGGTGCATGAGTTCGGCCATGTCACCGGGTTGAAGCACGAGAACCGTTTCTACAATGTAATGGGTTCCGACACGACCCACCTCGACACCAGCGGCTCGACGGTCAATGCCTATGTCGGCGAGGACAGCGGATCGGGCCTCGTGAGCCTCTATGGACTGAACAACAGCGGCATTCAGGATCTGGCCGTGGCGCATTGGCGCTATCTCGGCGTCAGCGGCGAATATTCCTCGCATGCGCGCACCCGCATCTTCACGACGGGCGGAATCGAGCTTGGCAAATCGACAGTTGACAATGAACCGCGTTACAACGTGACGCGCGGCAATAGCGTGTCGGTCGAGTTCACTTTTGAGAATCTGGGCAAGTCCACCCAGAATTCGGCGCCGATCAAGTACTATATCTCGACCAACGACATCATCTCGACTGGCGATCGGCTGGTGCGAACGTCGTCGGCCTCGCTGACGCGGAACACGCCGGCGACGGACACGCGGAATGTGACGATACCCGCCGATCTGGCGGCCACGACGAATTACTGGCTCGGTATCATCATCAGCATGCCGCCGGGTGTTACGGACGGAAATTCCGCCAACAGCACATCCTATATCAGGATTAGAACGAACTAGGTGTTCAGTTCAGGCCGGCACGGCCAAAGACATAGCGTGGTTCTGGAAGCCATACGGAACCGCACTTCATCGTCGAATATCATTCGCGCCAGGCGATCACCGGACGTCCGGAGTTCTGAAGTGGCGGGATGCTGGTCCCGCCGCTTTTCAATTTTTCAATGCAGGCGCCACTCGTGGTCGACATGGCGGAGGCTGACGGGGCCGATGATGCCGGCATGGGCGACACGGACAGAGGCCAGCGGCCCGTCGAGATTGTGCGACCAGAAGTCGAGGAACTTGATGAGCTTTGGAAACTTCGGCGCTAGATCATAGTCCTGCCAGATGTAGGTTTGCAGGAGACTGCGGAAATCCGGCATCCGGTACATGATTTCCGCCGTGGTCAAATCATAGCCTTGCAACTGACAGGCAAACTCGCGGTCACTCATTTTGATTCTCCAAATCCAGCGGGTGGACCTCCTTGACTCTGGATGCCCTATCATGGCGCTCAGAACCTGAAAGAATAATGAATGAACAATTTCAGCAGTTTGGCAGTCTTTCCTTAAGACTGCTGCCAAGGTCCGAAACTGGAGCGAACGCCGAAGTTGACAATTGCCACAAGGCAGCCGGCGATGATGACCACGGCTGGCGCGTCGTACCAGCGGGAAGGGGCTACGGGGACACTGTCATGACCCGTAACCAGATCAGCGGTCCTCTCGTGCCAACCGCGTTCTTTGCATATAAGGCCCGAACTGGGCGATGGCCACGCCAAGCAGAATCAGCCCGCCGCCAGCCAAAAGCGGCCAGGTCAGGCTTTCTCCCAGGATCAGAATGCCGCCGGCCGCTGCCACTGCCGGCTGGATATAAAGGAAGATGCCAGCAATGGAGCTTGGCATATGTCCCAGGGCATAGTTCCAGGCGGCGGTGGAGAGAAAGGTCGCGAAGACCACCATGAAGCCGACCGCCAGCCAGGCGCTTGCACCCATGCCGGAAATGACTTCGGGCATATCGGGCGAGACGAAAAAAGCCATCGGCAGTGCGGTTATGCCAAGCGACAGGCAGGCGACCTCGAAGGCGCCGTATTTGACGGAAACCGGGCGGATCACCACGGTGTATATGCCCCAGCCCATGGTACTGAGCGTCAACAACAAGAGGCCCGTGAGGCTGACGCCGGCGGTTGGTACAAAGCTGCTGCCGAGCATCAGTGCGGCGGTGCCGAGCAATGCCACGGCCATGCCGCCCAGCAGCCATAGGGTCAGCTTCTCGCCCGCCAGCAGCACGGCGAAGAGGGCGATGAAGACCGGCTCAAGGCCGAAGATCAATCCGGTCCAGCTGGCGGGAACCGTCTGCATGCCGAAGGCGGCGAGTATCTGGTAGCCGAGATTTCCGGCCAGCGAGGCAACCGCGATGCGCAGCCAGTCGCGGGCGGCAATCCTCCGTACACCGATGAATGTGACAACGGTGAGGGCCAGCAAGCCCGCCGGAAAAAGCCTGAGCACCATGGCTGTCTGTGGCGACAGTTCGAGGATGAGGTAGCGCATGGCGACGGGAACCAGTCCCCACATGGTGACGGCAAAAAGAATGGCGGCCGTTGCCTTGGTCTTGGCATCGAGCCGCAGCAGCGGCCCGAACTGGGCGATGGCCACGCCGAGCAGGATGAGCCCGCCACCGGCCATCATGCCGGGCGTTACCGGTTCACCGAGCATGACGGCCCCGGCGCCGACGCCGAGGATCGGCACCAGATAGAGGAAGGCGCCCGCCGCCGCCGCTGGTAACCTTGCTGCGCCATAGTTCCAGGTGATGGTGGCGATGACCGTCGACAAGATGGCGAGATAGGCCATATCGAGCCAATTGCCCGCCGTCATGGCGCGCAGCGTGTCGAGCGTTCCGGTGCGGGCAAAGAGCGGCACCATGATGAGCGAGCCCAAGCTGATCGACATCGCCGTGATGCTGAAGGCCCCGTATTTCTGGACCAGCGGTTTGCTCGCAACGACATAGACCGACCACGCCACACCGCACAGGAAGATGAGGGTGCTGCCGATGATGAAATCGCTGGTTTTGCCGGAGACGCCGACATCCTTCCAGACCAGCAGCACCGTGCCGGTGAAGCCGATGGCAAGGCCCAGCATGGCCATGGGTGACAACCGCTCGCGGGCGGCGAATGCGCCCATGGCGGCAATCAGCAGGGGCTGTGTGCCGATGATCAGGCTGCCGATCCCGGCGGACACCAGTTCGAAGCCGAAGGCGGACCCCAGATTGTAGCCCACCATGCCAATGACCGAAATGACCAGCATTCGCGGCCAGTCACGGCGCTCGATGCGCCAGCCGCCCATGATGGCGAGGCCCGACAGATAGAGGGCGCAAACCAATGTGTAACGGATTGCCAGATGGTCCGCCGGACCCAGCGCCACCGACAGGCTGCGAATGAAGACTGGTCCGATGCCCCATATGACAACGGTGAAGAGCAGGGCGAGAATGGCTTTGTTGGCAGGCGACGTCACGCCGCTTGGGCTTCCAGCACTCTTTTTACCGCCGGGCGTTCCACCATGCGCCGCATGTGGTCCTGCACCTTGGGGAAGCGTGTGGCATCGACACCATCGCCTTCAAGCCAGGTGGCGATGGTATAGAGATAGGGATCGGCCACCGAATAGGCCTCGCCCATCACCCAAGGACCCTTGAACATGCCGTGCTCAATCAGTTCGAAACAGTCACCCATGTTCTGGGGGACCTTCTTCTGCATCGAGGCGATGGCCGCCGCATCATCGCTCCAGCGATAGCCGCGCAGGCGGTGGGCATGGTTCACATGCACGGTGGAACAGAGGTAGCTGTTGAAGGCCTGCATCCCGGCGAAGGCGAAGGCATCATCGAGCGGCGCCAGCCTGGCCTGCGGGTAGCTCTGGGCGATGAAAGCCAGGATGGCGGGCGTTTCGGTGATGACGCCCTGCGCCGTGACGAGGGCTGGAACCCGGCCCTTGGGGTTGACGGCCAGATATTCAGGCTTTCTCTGGGCGCCATCGGTGAAGTTCAGGCGGATGGCCTCATAGGCGGCACCGGCCTCCTCAAGAGCGATATGGGAAGCCAGCGCGCAGGTCCAGGGGGCGTAGAACAGCTTCACGGCTGCGTCAGGCCAGGCCTTTTTCGTCCATCAGGGTTTTCAGTTCGCCCGACTGGAACATTTCCATCATGATGTCGGAACCGCCGACGAATTCGCCCTTCACATAGAGCTGCGGCACGGTCGGCCAGTTGGTGTAGTCCTTGATGCCCTGGCGGATGTCGTTGGACGACAGCACGTCGATGCCCTTGAACGGCACGCCCAGATGATTGAGAATCTGCGTGGCCTTGCCCGAGAAGCCGCACATGGGGCTTTCCGGTGTGCCCTTCATGAAGAGCACCACGTCGTTGGTTTTCACTTCGTTGTCGATCCAGGTGTTGATGTCGGTCATGGGAGTTGCCTTTTCTCTAGTTCGGAAATCGGAGTCGTTATGGTTGGTCGATATGACCCCAGATCGTCGTGCGGGTCGTGCAAGGGTTTGTGTTTCTTCCGGTCC
>JBKJQD010000223.1:0-3110 GCA_046594125.1 Aestuariivirga sp. | reverse complement strand
GTGACAGCTCTGTTTATTGAAAAGCTTGCCCGCCGGCACGTCATCGAAAATTTCGATTGCGGAAACGAAGCACTCAACCGCTTCCTGCTCTTGAATGCCTTGCAAAACCAGCTTGCTAACGCGTCACAGACCTATGTCTGTGTCGATGGTGATAGCGTTGCCGGCTATGCCGCGCTGGCTGCGGGGTCGGTGGAGATCGGCGATGCACCGGAGCGGCTGCGCAAAGGTCTGGCGCGCCATCCCGTTCCGGTGGTGGTGCTGGCGCGGCTGGCGGTTGATCGCCGCTGGCAGGGCCGGGGCGTGGGCGCAAGCCTGATCAAGGACATGGCGCTGCGCACCATGCAGGCAGCCGACATCGCCGGAGTCCGGGCGTTTGTGATTCACGCCAAGGATGAGGCGGCATTGCGTTACTACAAGCAATTCGGTTTCGAGGACGGGTTTCCCGACCCGCTGCATCTCTATGCGCTGACCAAGGAGTTGCGGCGGCTGATCGAGGCGGGATGACGGATGGCTGGATGCGTGGTAAGCAACGCAAATCATCAACTCCAGTTCCAGATCGCTCCCATGCCCCTCACCCGCCGCGCCGTGTTGACCTCTATCGCCGCCACCGCCCTGGTGCCGCGTCGGGCCTTGGCGCTGGCGGGCGAGCTGTTTCCGGTGCGGGCGGCCGATGAGCAGGACATTGCCTATAAATACCGGCGCCGCGACATGGAATTCGAGACACAGGAACCTGCGGGCACCATCGTCGTCGATCCCCGGCACCGCTTCCTCTATCACGTGCAGGGTGGGGGCATGGCGACGCGTTATGGTGCTGCCGTCGGCAAGTCGGCCAAGGCGTGGTCGGGCGAAGCGGTGGTCAAGCGCAAGGAAAAATGGCCCATCTGGACGCCGACGCCGGAACATCTCGCGGCCAAGCCCGATCTTGCCAAGTATCTGCCCGGCGGCATGCCGCCCGGCCCCGGCAATCCGATGGGGGCGCGCGCCCTTTATCTTTACCAGGGCGAGGTCGACACGGTTTACCGCATCCACGGCACCCATGACCTGCGGCTGATCGGCCAGAAATCGACGGCGGGCTGCTTCGGGCTGCTCAACATCGACATCATCCATCTCTTTGACCGCGTCGACCTCGGCACGCGCGTCGTGGTGCTGCCGGCTTGAGCAGGGGAACGCCGCTGCTGTTCATGGTGATCGAGCGCTTCCGCGACAACGGCATTCTGCCGGGGCTCTTCGCAAAATTTGTACGTTTGAATGATGAGCGATGGGCTGCGGGCCGGGGAACTCGACGCAGCTTCTGGCCGATGCCTTTCCCATGGCCGAAATCATCGGCATCGACAATTCACCCGCCATGCTGCCAGGCCCCGCGTTCAGGCCTCATACGCCCTTGATACGGGCTTCGCGCAGATGCAGGCCTTCCTCGCCGCCGCTGATGTCGCCGCTTTGCGCCAGCCCGAAAGTGCGCTTGCGCAATTCCATGACCAGGGCGTTGCGGTCTTCGATATGGGCGAGATCGGCAAACGGTACCGGGGCGCCGATGCGCACTTTCAAGGTGCTGCCAATGCGCCTGGCGGTTTCGCGGAAGACCAGTGACAGGCGCAGCGTCAGGCTCAAATGGCTGGCCAGCTGGAACAGCCGGCTGTTCTGGCCGACGAAGAAGACCGGAACCACCGTGGCCTTCGACATGCGCAGCAGTTTGGCGGTAAACGGCGCCCAGGGCAGGTCGACGGCGGGGCCATTCAACGGCTTCTCGGAGGTCGAGACGCCGCCGCCTGGGAAGATGCCAACCGCATGGCCATCACGCAGCCAGCTTTGGGCGGCCAGGCGCGACTGGACATTGGTCTCGCGCGCCTCACGGGTTGGCGCGAAGGCAACCGGCAACAGGTTGGCCAAGGCTTCCGGCGCCTGGCAGAGAACGTCGTTGGCCAGCACCTTGGTGTCGGGCCGGACCTTGGTGGCCAGCCAGGTGAGGGTGATGCCATCCAAGACGCCATAGGGATGATTGGAGATGAACAGTACCGGCCCGCTGGCCGGCGTCATGGCAAGTGCGGCGGGATCGAACTGCACGTCCATCTTGAGCAGGCGCAATGCCGCGGCAAAGAAATTCTCGCCCGCCGCGACGCTCTGCTGGTGCTGGACATACAGTTTCTTGAGCTTGCGCTGCCCGCCGATCTTCTCGATGGCCTGGATCACCACCCGTTGCAAGGCTGGCTGGTCAGCCGTGGAATAGCTGAACCGCACCTTCTTCTTCGGCGGTGAGGCAACGGGGCTCTTGGGCATGGCTGGCGTTAACAGGTGAGTTCCCTTCAACATTGGCTTTCCACGGTTGGCGGCGGCGCGCAAGGGGCTTCTCAAGTGAAGTCCCGGAATTGTATGGTGGCCTTTGGAGGACGCAACGCATGTATAAACTTTACGCCCGCAAGGGTGCCGGATCGCTGGCCGTCGAGGCAATGCTCGCCCTGTGTGGCGCGCCGCATCACATCGAAGATCTGCCGCGAGCCGCCGATGGTTCGTTTCCCGAATTCTTCCGGCGCCTCAATCCCAGAGCCGAAGTGCCGACCTTGATGCTGCCAGATGGCAGTATCATGACGGAGAGTGCCGCCATCATGATCCTTCTCGGCGACATTTACCCCGGGACCGGGCTGGCGCCGCCGGTGACATCACCACAGCGCCCGCGTTACCTGCGCTGGATGGTCTATCTCGCCACCACGGTCTATATGAGCGACCTGCGTTTCTACTACCCGGCGCGCTACACAACCGATCCATCTGCCGCCGCTGGCATCAAGGCCCGCGCCGGCGAGGGCATGGCGAATGAACTGGCGGTTTACGCGGAAGCGCTGGGGCAGGGGCCGTTCCTCCTCGGGCCGGATATGTGCGCCGCCGATATCTATGCCGCCATGCTGGTGAGCTGGGTGCCTGATCCGGACGCGCTGTTTGCGGCTAATCCCAATCTGGGGGCGATGTACGAAAAAGTCATCGCCCATCCAGTGATCAGCGCGGTGTGGACGCGGAATGAGATTTGAAAGGGAATTACGGAATTACGGTGCATTTAACCCTTGGTGCCCAACGCGATTTCATCATTGGCCGTTGCGCTGCATCTGATCTTGCCCGGCGGG